>JABDBN010000029.1 GCA_013288625.1 Alphaproteobacteria bacterium
AGCAGCAGCTGCTAATAACACTCTAACTAAAGATACAGGATACATCTTTTTTATAGAACAATCTAAATAGGGAAAAGCTAAACCCCGACCTTTAGGACCGGCTTCTTGCAACAACATTTCAACCATTGGTATATAACTGCCAGCACCCATAATTTTTGCAAAGGCGGCTTTAATTAATTCTTGCTTGCGCTCAGGAGCAGCATCCTGAAGTAATAATCGGGCTGTCGATACAAGCCTATTGTTCAAAGCAAAATTGAAATAGCGCTCATGTGATGCTTGCCGGAGCCCAGAATCAGCTTGCTGTAATAACAATTCAAACATTGATGTATGGCCACCGATTTCCATAATTGCATCAAGGGCATTACTGATTAATTCTTGTTTCTTTTGTGGAGATGCTAAACGTAGCAACATTAGTATTACCATTTTGTCATATCGCACAGCAGCCATAAGAACATCAGAAGAAAACTTCCTCAAGACATTTGCTTGTTGCTTTACATCACTCAAAGCACTTAGTATGCGTTTAACTTGTATGGCACTGCCTTCTCTAACCGCTTGTTCTAATCTTCTAACAATGTTTGCTTCACTGTTAAGACGTATAATCTCTTTCATAACTTGTATACTTTTTATCTAGTTGCCACGACATTATACAGAAAAAGAACGCTTTTGGCAAAGAAAAAGACACCAGCAGACGAATAAGCCGCAATATTCTATTAATTGCGACGTCTAAGCCAACTGTTCTTTAAATTGATTACGCGAGGTCTTGGTAAAGAAAACCAAAGGAATAATGCCTAACAAAATTCCCATGAGACTTAACAGATATCCAAGCCATTCTCCTTTCGCACTCCAGTACATCTGCACGGTTTGCTTTCCTTTGGGCAGTGCGAGCGCAACTAAACCATCATGTTCAAACATCACCTCTTCGGGATGTATGGCTTCACCATTTATAAAAACCTCCCAGCCTGGGAAGGAGATTCTTTTAAGCAATACTAAAGCCGCATCGCTTTTTATATCGGCCTGAAGTGTAATCGCTCGTGTAGAGAAGTCAGTGAGCTCTATTTCTCCATTGCCTTCGAGAAGGATTGCTTTTGGAAGATGTTCAAACTTTTTTACCATAAGATAGTAATTCATTTCATGGGATTTCATCGCTGACGTTATGTATTCAGGAGCCATAACTATTTGATTTTTATATAGATAGCTTATATAATCGCCGGGCGATCTAAAAAAATAATTTAAAGGCTCGTTCCAGCAAAGCGCAACCGATAAGAAAAGCAAGGTAACTTTGATCCCATAAGCCTTGGGCTCTTTTACCATTAAGTAGCTAAATAGGTATGCAGCTATTGGCTTGAGCAAAATTAAAAACCGGCCGGGAAATTGTAAGTTATTTATTAATGGCAATACGTTCCAGACAGGGATAGATAAAGGAGTTAGCATAAATAAGACAAGAAACAAAGATGTGTACCAGAATTTCAGCTTTTTAAAATAAGCTCTTTTAAAACTAATGCCCAAGAAAACCAGTATTGGCACGACTAACATTAGAGTATAAAGCATCATGTTATAGCTATAAAAGTTAGTAAGGTAGTCATACTTGAAAGCGGTGAAAGCTGCAGAATCCACAAACGGCTTATTGGCCAGAAATGGAACTAAATAGTAACCAGATAACAGCAGGGTGAGTGCCGCAACAAAAGTCAGCCTAATCAGGTCACGCTGCACATAATAGAAGTATGAGAAAAGAAATGGAAACAAAACCAAATAGGATGGGGGATGGGAAGTAAACAATACTGCATTCAGCAGTGCAAGCTTAGACAATTCCCAACCATCCTTGCAGTTGACGGTGTAATAAAGGGCTAAAGGCAATATAGCTGCAGCAAAAAAACTTGAGGGGTTCCAAGTCCCAAAAACATAGGGCAGTAGTAAATAGATCATTCCCCCAAATTCCGCCTGCTCGTTGCTAAACTTCTCTGCAAGCAACCATTTTTTTGCGGAATACCCCGACAAAATTAGGCATAAGTTTATAGTTATGGCCACCCTGAGAAAGCCGTTTGGGTCAAGACTATCTAAAAACTGCAGCACGCTTGCAAGGTAGTAAACGAAAGGACCGTAGAATATACCGACAGGAGAGCCCATTCCAGCATTAGTTTCACTAAACCATTTGGGGAGGAAATCCCCGCTCCAAAGCTGAGTTGAAGTATGTTTGAGTATTAAGCTATATAGATATAAATCACTGGAGATAGATGTTGCTATAGCCAGAAAAATATATAAAGGCGCCATCATGATCAGACTTAATAGAATAACCTGAAATGTGTAGCTCGAGGATAATGTAGCAGCCCGTCTTTGCATTTGCCTAAAAAGCACTATTAATAGTATTCAAGTGTATAGCAAGATTTATAGTTAATTGCATTTTTTTTATTTAAGGTTAGGCTGAAAGTAATTCTAATTTAAGGTAGGATTAAATGAACAAGCAACTATTACTCATTCCAGCGGTCACGGCATTAGCAGCCTTATTACCGCTTCCTTATATGTTTTACCTGGTAGTTAAAATTATCATATGCGGCTTTGCTGCATATATTGCCTATAAGGAGTTTAAAAATAAGTTGGAGCTTGTTTTGATTTTTGGCGTATTAGCTGTGATCTTTAACCCGATTATTCCTATCAGCTTTGGAACTAGAGGTGTCTGGATGATTCTCGACTTAATAGCAGCGGCGGCTTTCTTTTGGTACTACAAGAAGAAGTGGTTCTAATACCTACAGGCGGCGGTGCTTTTTAAAGAATGGCAAGCTGTCGCATTGCACCAGAATTGCTGCGGCTAAAATGATAACGATGCCCAGAACTTGCTTTAAGGTAATTGCCTCCTCCAAAAAAAGCACCCCGATGATTACAACGATTACCGGCTCTAAAGCCGATAGTATAGAAGTTTTAGCAGCTGAGATGTATTTCAAACCGTATAGAGTAAACAATATAGGCAAGGCGGTGCAAATCACGGCTAGTCCCATAATATGCCCCCAAACATAAAGCGCTTGAGGCACAACAAAGGAGCCATGAAAAATCGAAGCAGTAAAAAAAACTAAGCTACAACTATAACACACCATGAGAGTAAGTAGCAGTGGATTGAGCTGGCCAGCCTGCTTTTTACTGGCAACGATATATACCGCGTAGAGTACTGCTGAGAAAATAGCGAATAGAATACCGATAGCATCGAGGGCGATTTCAGTATTATGCGACAACAATACCAGACCAATTAGAATTAAGGCGATAGCAATATAATATACTGTGCTAATCTTCTGATTATAAAACATCCAGGATAGAAGAATAACAAACAAGGGAAAGATGAAAAAAATCACCATGGCCAGGCCTGTACCAATATAGGTAGAGGATAAAAAATAGAACGCAGTCGAGCTGCTGTAAAACACGGCACAAAGCAGGAAGGATTTCAAGAGATCACGATAGCTTAGCTTCTTGAAGACCGAGAATGAGATTACTGTCATAAAGAGTCCAGCAATAAAAAATCGCCAGAACAACATGTTGGGGATCGATATATCAGCCTGCAAAACACCCATGGCGAAGTAACCAATACCTCCAAAGAATAATCCGGAGGCTATTGCGTATAAAATTCCACGCCATTCATTTGAAATCATTTTCGCTGCAAACCATATATTAATGACAGAATTGTATACTAATTTATTAATTTATTCAATTAGATAATAAAAAAATTATTCTCTAGACATCCAGGATCTCAGCCAGTTTCTCTGAAGATAGGGCTGAATTTTCTTTGATGAATTTAAAACGCATTTCCGGGTTCTTACCCATGAGATGATCAACCAGAGTTGCGGTGTTTTGGACATCATCAGCAAACATAACCTTGAGCAACACCCGCTTTTTTGGATCCATGGTGGTTTCTTTAAGCTGTGAAGCCGCCATTTCCCCTAAGCCTTTAAATCTCCCCACATCAATATTCCCTTTGTTTTTGGGCAATTTGGCAATGATCTCTTCCCTCTCTTTTTCATTCTGGGCGTAGAAACTTTGAGCGCCCTGAGTAACCCTGAATAATGGAGGCTGCGCGAGATAGAGATGGCCATCCCTGATAAGTCCCGGCATCTGCAAATAAAAGAAAGTTAGCAATAAAGATGTTATATGAGCACCATCCACATCTGCATCGGTCATGATTATAACGCGATCATAGCGAAGGTCATCGCCTTTGTAATGATCACCGCTACCGCATCCTAAAGCCTGTAGCAGATCAGATATTTCCTGATTAGCATTGATCTTATCCATTGAATTGCTGGCAACATTTAGGATTTTTCCCTTCAAAGGCAATATGGCCTGGGTTTCGCGGTTGCGTGCCTGCTTCGCTGATCCGCCAGCCGATTCGCCTTCGACCAGAAATATCTCGGTATTGCTTTTGGCATCCTGAGCACAATCGGTAAGCTTACCGGGAAGCCTCAGCGACTTAATGGGATTCTTACGGGCAATTTCCTTGGACTTCCTGCGCTTAATTCTATCTTCAGCCTCAAGAATTACCAGCTCCAAAATACCATTGGCAAGCTTGGGGGTCGCCGTAAGCCAGTGTTCAAACTGATGGCGCACAGCACCTTCCACCATTTTAGTAGCATCCTGGGTCAGCAGCTTTTCCTTAGTCTGCCCCTGAAATATGGGGTTTTTGATAAAGACTGAAACAATAGCAATCATAACTGACGAGATGTCCTCGGCCGTCAACTGAGCTGCTCTTTTTTCATTAATTATTTCCGCATAATTTTTAAAGCCTTTAAGCAGAGCATTCTTAAGTCCTTGCTCATGAGTGCCCCCTTGCGACGTATAAATGGTGTTACAGTAAGAACGCATCACCATCTCACCAGTGATAAACCAGTTTACCGCCCATTCAACTCTGCCAGCCCCATTGGGAAGCTCAGCATCACCAGCGAATATTTCCGGCGAAATCATTTGATTCTGCTGACAAATACTCTGCAAGTAATCCTTCAGCCCATTAGGGAAATGAATTTCCTGGCTGGCTGGGATTTCCGGAGTATTGGCTACGAGGTCAGGATCGCAGCTCCAGTTAATTTTCACCCCTTTAAAGAGGTATGCCCTAGAGCAAGCCATGCGGTAGATCTTTGCAGCTGAGAACTTATTTTGCGCAAAAATATCAGGATCCGGATGAAAGGTAATGGTGGTGCCTGAATCACTTGACTTGCCAGCTTCATTGAGTTTGGTAAGTGGAGCGCCGCGCGAGTAGCTCTGGTTATAGCATTTTTTATTGCGCCGGACTTCAACCTCAAAGCTATCAGATAGAGCATTGACCACAGACACCCCAACCCCATGCAGTCCACCAGAAGTAACATAGACCTTATCGCTAAATTTACCGCCGGAGTGCAAGGTGGTAAGAATAACTTCTAGCGCAGATTTATCCGGAAACTTAGGGTGCTTATCCACAGGGATGCCACGGCCATTATCGGAAATCACGACTTTGTTGTCGGAACCAAGATAGATATTAATAATGTCAGCAAATCCAGCTACCGCCTCATCCATAGCATTATCCAACACCTCAGAAACTAAATGATAGAGAGCCTTTTCATCAGTACCACCTATATACATGCCAGGGCGGCGGCGCACCGGTTCCAACCCTTCTAAGACTTCTATATCATCCGCAGTATATGTCGCGGCTTTTTTCTTGTCCGGCTTCTTTGCCTGATTCTGATTGCTAAATAAATCCATACTTAAATCTGATTCTTATCCATATCTGCTTGATAATACCAGAGTTTTCAATTTAAGTAAGCACCTAAACGAAAATATATGATAAAGGCTCGGGGTTACCGCGTTTAAAACTCCAGATATAAAAAGTAAATGCTGCCTTGCTTGCCTATAAGAGCTTTAAATTGCCTTAGAATTAGCCTCAATTTTAAAATAGTTAATATTATTTTTACAAGTTTTAAAATTAAAGTTGCTGACTTTACTTGCAATGTTCTGTATTTATAGTTTTTACAATATTTCGAGGCACAATGCTAGCACGCAATAAAGATTATAAAACTGGACAAGAAAAAGGGTCAGGAACTGATACTGATCCGGAAATGCCAAAGCTTGCAGACTTACCAGAAGATCCAAATTACTTAGAAATTGCTGACCCGCTCAAGTATATTATGGCGCAACAAAATTTTTATTTAGTAGACCGAGAAATAGCACAAATACTCGAGCAAATTGAAAGCGCGAAACGTTATACTGCTTTGGTTAAAGTAAATCTTGAGGAGGAACAACTGACACATGATAAAAATTGCGCTCGTGAAGCTGACCTAAAATCAAAACTAGAAACGCTGAGTGTCCAAAAAAGCGCGTGCGATCAACAAATAGCTGAGACGCGACCGAAGCATCGTGGCGATGCTTATCTAGCAGAAGATCAAAGCAACATCAATGCGGCTGATTTGGCTATGTTTGTAAAGGCATCAACCGACCTTACTCTAATAGAATATAATCAAAAACAAACACTCCAAGACTTGGCAAGTGCGAAACAGTATACAGAACAGAGTCAAGCAAGACTCGCTAAGGAGCAGAAGACTTATAGTGAATATTGCGCTTGCGAAGTTGAGCTAAAATCTAAGTTGAAAGTTCTTGAGAGCAATAAAAGTGAGTATGTGCAGCAGATAGCTGAAGCGAGGGGGATAGCTTCTCATGATACCGCAACAACTATAGCATTGTTTACAACCTCTTCTAGCCCGGAAAGCGCACAAGACCCAGTAAAAATACACCTAGCTGCTGAAATAGGGGAAAATAAAAATGAAGCCACAAGGAAACCTGAAGAACCTAACCAGAAGAACGGGCCTATAGAAGCAGAGCATGAAGCAACAGAAGCCATAGCAGAAACGGGAGCGGCAGCAGGGACAGGGCATGAAGAGACAGAACAACCGGCGCATTGTGATATTGATCTACCAGTAGTTCAACCTAGCAAAAGAGGGAGTAAATGGGTCACGCGTGCATCAAGGAGTGCAAGCGGCAGAGGCAGATAGAGCAAGCGGCAGAGGCAGATAGAGCAAGCGGCAGAGGCAGATAGAGCAAGCGGCAGAGGCAGATAGAGCAAGCGGCGAAAGGTTATATCACTTCTTCATTAGCTTCAGCATCATCGTGATATAGATGGTACTCGCCTTTGATACCGCCGCTTTTGAAGTAGAGCTTTTCCTGCTGGCCAGCTATCAGCATTTCCTTAACATGACGTCGAGAAATTAGCTCATCTCCACTATACCGAAATTCATTTACAAGCTCTGAGATCTGTTCACCTGTAAGGTTTTTGAGTTGTACAACAGTTGCAATTGAGTGCATTGCAAGCGATGCAGCACCTGGTTTATCTCTGATCTCCATAGATGCGAGCTGGATAAGCATTTGCAGAAGGTTGGGCGATTTGATGTTGTCCATAGCAAACGCGACCAAACATTTTACCTGAGAATTATCGAGCTTCACTACTAACTGTTCTTTCATGCCACTCTTTACCAGGAAATCCCTATTGTTTTTCGGCATATGACAACCCCATTAAACCTATTATTAGGTTCATTATGAGCTGACATTAGTTAATAAAAAATTAATTTTTTAGGGATTTTACAGTTTTTTTTCCGTATTATTTAACATCCTTCTGATATTGGACTGATGACGAACGATTACTATGACAAAAATTGATGATATAATAAAGCTCTTCTCATAAGTATGGTCGGAAAGAAACCGAAGATGATAGGCAGTCAAGCATACAGCACCAATGCATATCGCACTGGTGAACACTGAAGCGAAGGAAACAATTCGGAACATCGCAAATGCAGTTATCCAGCTAAATATGGCAATCAAGGCCAGCTTTGGAAAGAGCACAAGCACAACTCCCAGAGCAGTAGCCACCCCCTTCCCTCCTTTAAACTTAAGCCACACCGGATAAACATGGCCAAAAAAGGCTAGAAATCCAGCAATATAACCGATGAGCTCATTATCAGGAACCAGCTTCGTAGCCAAAATAACTGCTACCGAACCTTTCAGCAGGTCAAGGATCAGGGTAAGCGCGCCAACCAGCTTACCTGCAACGCGATATGCATTAGTCGCCCCGATATTACCTGAGCCTTGTAAACGTATATCCTGCCTGCTGACCATATATGCTAGAATCAGCCCAAATGGTATGGATCCAAGCAGGTAGGAACATAATAATAGAAAGTAAACTGATATCATAGAGATAACATATCCTTCATACTGTACAGTTTTCCAGGCTTTTGCTGCGACAACCATTTCGCCGCTTTTAACGCACCATGGGCGAATACCGAACGTTTAGTATCTATATGCGCCAATTCAAGGCGCTCCCCTGTTCCGGCAAAAATAACTTTATGCTCACCTATGACATCACCACCCCGCAGGGATGCAAAGCCGATATCGTTGGGCTTGCGCTTTTTATTGCGGTCCAGTGCAATATGATTTTTAAGTTCCAGACCCCTTCCGTTAGCGGCGGCCTTTCCTAAGAGCAAGGCAGTGCCAGAGGGAGCATCCAGCTTTTGATTATGATGCATTTCCAATATTTCAATATCATATTCTGACCCTAAATAGGCTGATACCTTCTCAACCAGAGCAGCCATTAGGTTGATAGCAAAACTCATATTAGGGGAATAAAACAAAGGAATGCGCATAGCTAACTCTTCAAGCCTAAGCAGCTGCCGCTCGCTTAGCCCGGTCACCCCGGTAATATAGGACATATTGTGCTCAGCACAAAATTCAGCGTGGGACAATGCAGCCTTTGGGGTAGAAAAATCAATAACCATATCGCAGTTAGCGGGAATTTTATCGGTGGCAGCAAATCCCAGTTTAGGCATCCCAATCACTTCACCAATGTCTCTTCCAATATGCTGTGACTTATAGCTGACTATTCCCGAGTTAATTGAGAAATCTTCGGGGTATTCAAGTATTGCTTTGACTATTTCCGACCCCATTTTGCCTGCACACCCGACAACACATGCTTTCATAGCTTAAACCCTAATTTAATGAATGCTTCTTCAACTGTGGGAACAAATCGATAAGAATCAAATACATGCGGGCTCACCAGGTTGTTATCGGCAATATGCCTAAGCATATCATTGAGCGTATCCCAATAGCCGTCTTTATTGATAAAGATTAAAGGCTTGTCGAGCATTTCCAGGGTTTTCAAAGTAATGATTTCAAAAATCTCATCCAGCGTGCCCACTCCACCTGGCAAAATAATGAATGCATCCGACCTTTCAATCATGATTTTTTTTCTTTCAAACATGGAATCAACTATGAAGGCTTCGCTGACATGCCGGCTCAATGGCTCACGCTCATGCAGAAACCGTGGGTATATGCCTACCACTTCAGCACCACGCTCATTAGCGGCTTTCGAAACCACACCCATCAGCCCAGTCCCACCTCCGCCATACACCAATGTAAGTCCCAGCTCACCAATAACCTCACCGCATCTTGCAGCAAGCTCTATGAATGATTCATTATGTGGCACTCTAGAACCACAAAAAACACATACGCTTTTGATCTTCATTAAATACTAACTATTTGCTTTTGAGACTTTATTATATATACTCGTAGCGGCAATGCAAAAACTTTCAACAAGAATTGGATATTAAATGTTAAGATCATTAGTTGATTACCTACCCGCAATTAACAAAGAAGGCTATATTTTCATAGCTCTCTTTGCTTTTGTAACAATCGTGTTCTTTTCAGTTTCAAATAATTTAGGCTGGATAGGAGTTATTATAACCATATGGTGCATATGTTTTTTCAGAGACCCTGACAGGGTTACCCCAATCATAGATTCAGTTGTAGTTGGCCCCGCAGATGGGATTATTGAAAGCATACTAAGCGCAAAACCTCCAAGCGAGCTGCAAATGGGCGAAGCCAGTTTAACCCGGATCAGCATTTTTCTAAGTGTATTTGATGTCCATGTCAATCGTATCCCAGTGACCGGCCGCATCAAGGCACTACACTATAACCCAGGCAAATTTATCAGCGCTACACTTGATAAGTCTAGCGAACTCAATGAAAGGCAATCAATACTAATAGAGACTCCCTCAGGTAAAGATGTTGCCGTTGTACAAATAGCCGGGCTAATTGCACGCAGAATTGTGTGCAACCTTGACGAAAATCAAAGCGTATCCGCAGGAGAGCGCTTTGGCATTATCCGCTTTGGAAGCAGGGTAGATATATACCTGCCTGAAGGTATCAAACCTCTTGTGGCGACAGGCCAATATGTTCTAGGCGGCGAAACTATAATCGCACGTCTCAATGGAGCGCAAAAAGAAATTTCCGGAGAAAAGCGCTAATGCACAAACCTCTGCAAACAGTTCCGGTTTATAGGCTTGTGCCCAATTTCGTTACCTTGCTGGCATTAAGCTTGGGCATGACTTCTATTCGCTATGCGTTTGATGAGAAATGGCACATCGCCGCAGGGCTTATTCTAATCGCCGGTTTTTTAGATGGGATCGATGGCCGGCTGGCAAGGCTTTTAAATGCAACCAGCAGATTTGGGGCAGAGCTTGATTCACTGGCTGATATTGTCAGTTTTGGAGTTGCTCCAGCAGTCACTATGTATCTATGGTCGCTGCATAACATCCCCATAAAAGGCATAGGATGGTTTGTTGTCCTCTTTTATATAGCCTGTTCGGCATTGCGCCTGGCAAGATATAATTCACGTCTCGATGATCTTGATGAAAAGAAAAAGTTGCAGAATTTTACTACAGGAATGCCCATCACCACGGCTGCCAGCATTTGCCTATTGCCCATGATGTTCTCTTTTGAGCTTACTTCTAGCGCGGTCTCCCCCTGGCTGGTATTTATAAACATGACTTTAATTGGACTGATTATGATAAGCCGGGTTCCGACCTTCACGTTCAGAACTGTTCATATTAGAAAAGCCTACGTTCCTTTCCTGATGGCAACTATTGTTTTATTGATTGGAGCAATGATACTTGAGCCATGGGTGATATTCCCTATTATGATTACTTTTTATCTCTGCACCATTCCATTTAGCATTATTAGTTTCTACTTTAACTCAACTAAATAGAAAAATATTGCGGTGCACCAGTATTAATGTAAACTTAAGTAACGGGAAGAATTTCTCTGGAAGTTACTTTAGTATGGATGTGAAAATCAAAATTTGCGGGCTTACTACCAAGGAAGCGCTTACAGCTGTCGCTAAATTGAGAGTAAATTACGCAGGATTTTCATTTGTAAAAGACTCTCCCTGCAATATTCTACCAGATGCAGCTGCTGAAATAGCCAGTGACTTACCACCTTTTGTACAGAAAGTTGCGGTTGTTTTTCAGCCTGATAAAAATCTACTAGAAGAAATTTTTGCAACCTTTAAGCCCCACTATCTTCAATTTGATGATGACATCTCCCCTACAGATCTCTCACGCATCAAGGAAATATATCATACCAAAGTTATCAAGAGCATTTGCATAAAAACCCGGCAGGACGCAGAAAATAGCCTTAAAACCTATGGCAATACCGCGGATATGATGTTGTTTGATGGGGTTCAAACCAATAATTCTCACGGTAGCCAGCCTGACAGGACATTTGACTGGAGCTTATTAAAAAACCTAAAATGTCCTAATCCGTGGATACTTTCAGGTGGTCTTAGCCGCTTCAATGCACAACATGCTATACGCGCCTCGCATGCGCATATTATCAATGCATCTGATACCCTCGAAGAAGTCCCAGGATTAAAGTCAGTGCATATGATTGAAGATTTTGTCAAAACTGCCCGTATTCCATCCTATTTATAAATTATAAAGGTGCTAGAATAAGTTGGAAACAGCAGGCCCAGATGAAGATATCCCAGAAGTTTTTTGCACATACATAGCTGCTACTTTCTGGAGGTTCCCTAAGGATATAATGGCGGTTTTCTGCTTAACTGGAGGAATGCTGGTTTGCATGTTGGACGATGGGGCGCCCAGGCTGTTATCTCCACGATAAATAGCCTCTTTAACCATCCTACCCATATTGATTCTTAAATTCTCATCAACTTTCTCATCAAGCCCCGTAAAACTACGCTTTCTAGCTTTAACAACACTTTTTTGTACTAGCTTCCACATCATCTGCAGGGTTTTCATATCTAGTTCCTGGTTGTGATCATGCTCGCGCAGCAGCTTTTGCAGCTTTTCTTTTTCGCATTTGAGTAAAAAACTCAAGATACTGTATATTTCATCCTTATGAAGGGAGGCAATTTTATGTGGCTCTTCCCCTGTCAACTCGCATATCATATTGATTGCAAAGTTGATATCTTTCGGGAGATCTTGTCCCAAATTTAAAGATGAGTTACTCATAAAATTATAGACTGTAATTACAACATAGTTATTATAACATATTCAAATATATAAAACAAAGCTTATTTAGCATTTGTTATTCAGAATCTATGTAGCTTATATTTAAAATAAAGTGTAGCAATTTGCCACTCTTTAACATAAAAAAATAGTAGCCCTTCGCCTTTTGTAATTGGGTATAGAAAGAAAATAATTTGGTTTACCTATGCAGTATATGATTTTGCTTGCTTTGCTTTTTTTGGCATCTAACAGCGCTTTCGCGCAAGATGACCGAGAAGATAACTCAGACATTCCCAATGAAACAGAAAACAGTATAGATCTCCCTGTTGCAAAGCCAGAACAACCACAGGAAAACAAAAGCATTTTTGATATGATATTCGGACAATCGGACAAAGCACCGGATGATGAAGAGAATGAAAGTAAATTTGTTATGGTTGATGAGAATGTTGAGGGGCAGTATACAGAGAAAGCTGTGGTAAAGGTGATCGATAGATCGCTTGGGAAGCTATATGTATTAGATATACCCGTAAATACCCAGAAGCAGGTCAATAACATTTCGATAAAAGTTCTCAAATGCTGGACCCCAGATGAGCCACTGATCATCTCCAACTCCAGGGCATTCCTTGAGATATATGAGTATAGCAAACTAAAGTCTGATAGGATATTCTATGGCTGGATGCTTGCTAACCACCCAGCAGCTTCGTATCTGGAACACTCAAAATATGATGTATCCCTCCGCAGTTGTAGCCCTAGTAAAAAAGCACCTGTAGATAAAGATGAATAAAGTTCCACAAATTTATCAATTTTAGTGTAAGCTAACCAAGCCTCTTATTTATTGCTACTTCGTCGCGCGTCGCCTCACCTATAAAGCATAGGCATCGGCTAGCGCTCCTAGTATCAATTAAAAAAGAGACTTGGTTACATAACTATTTATAAGGAGGTAATCGTGAATATACGTGTTTGCCAGCACACTATACAATCACTATGGGACAGCTACGAGAAGTCAATTCCTTACATTGGGCAATTGTTTAATGATCATTCTTACACTCTAGATCATTTTGCCATAATCGATTTACCTTCCCACAGCTCTGGCATCCCCCATCTCAAAAAAATATTCGGTGAACTGGGTTTTTTACAGAAAGGATCCGGATATCTTCCTGATAAACAGAATGATTTCCTGTGGATGGCCTTCAAGGGCGTTGAAAAGCAAAAAGCAGAATGCTCCACCCCCCAAACAGTAATAGCTGATTTCAGGCTAGATGAGCTTTCCTCCACTACACGAAGGGTTATTCACAAGTACACCAGCACCATTAAAGCCTTCGATTATACGGGTTTTGCCCAGCTGGCTAAAGATGCTAGGCATGGCAACAAAACTGCAGAAGATCACCTAGCAGCTGCTGCAGCACAAGAACTCTGGTCGCGCCCCTGGAGCCTGCCCACAACAAAGGACTATCTATTAGTTAAAGAAGAGAATCAGCTCCTAGCCTGGGTATTATTGCATGGGCGCAAAGTTAACCACTTTGGGATCAGCATTCACCTAAACAACCGTTACACTAGCCTTGAGAGCTTTAATAAGGATATCATCGGGTCAAAGTTTGTTAAGCTTAATAACTTTGCCGGAGAGGTCAAAGGCAATAGGGAAGGTGGAATAGAGCAGTCATCTACATTGGGTAGGGAAGAACTGACCCCTACAGCAGATGGAGAAGTACTAGCCAACAATAGTTTCATAGAGTTTGTCTGGAGGTTTCCCTTAAATGACAATCCACTATATTGGGGCGATTATTATAACGGCTTCATTCCTAAGAATGCTAACAACGTAATAGAATCAATCTACAACTGATACCAAGTCCCTTACTCCTCGCACGGTTGAATCTGAGAATTGGTATCACAGGTCGCATTCTCTGCCGCTATGCGGTCGTGCAATTCCTTACGCAAAACGGTTGCGGTATTGGGGAAGGTAATGCCAAGTTTGACGCCACTACGTTTTACTTCCATCACCTTAATTTCAATATCGCCATTTATAATGATCGACTCGCCAAATTTACGTACTAAATACAACATCCGCCTAATCCATAATGCACTATGGTTGAATAACTTCGCAATTATAGCATAAATAAAAACAAATTGGCAATGAATTTTAAAAATATTTCAATTGCCACGTAATCGACTCATTTTAATAGGGCGAAAATGAATAAAGACAAGTCGCATGGGCTCAGGCTATGTTATTAAATAATATGGTATTAGCCTGCTATATAAGCACTTTACTATTGGCTATAAAAGTTTAGATATATGTAGCGAGTCAAAACCTAATCACGCTTCATTTCGCCTTCTTCAGGCATAGCTCTTTCAACCCTCAACTTTCCAGCATGACTTGTCCCATATCTGTACAACTGAGGGACAGTTGCATCGGATAGCCCTCTTACTCCAACAGCGTGACTTGACTGTCTATTCACATTTGGGACGGTTGCCTCCGATACCATTCTTGTCACAACAGGGGGCTTCGTTGCAACATGTAATCCCATTCCTTCAATCAGACCATCTCTGTTCAGCATCCTCTTCCCAGACTCTTTCTTCGCATTAATCGCATCAACTATAGTTTGTAGTTTCTCAGCATCAAGGGAATCGACATAGTCAAGTAACTTAGGCTCATCAAACAAAATCTCCGCATAAGGAAAAACTGTTCCTTTAAATGGGAATGTTTCACTCCTATTAATCACCCCAATTTCAACAAGGAAATCTTTCCGAGCACATAGTTGCCGTGCCGTAGCATGCAAATCATATTGAATTTCGTCATAAGAGCCTGCTTTAGCTTTCTGCAAGATGGCAATAGCTTGATCAATTACTGCATAATTTTCTTGCAACATTGTAGATAAGTAGTGTTTATATTCTCCCCATGAATCTAGCGGTTTTACTGATAGCCATGTAGGAGCAAACAGTTTCGCTCTCACAAATGGATCAACCCATCTAGATTGATCATATACTCCCAACTTAAATGGGAACTTAGGATATTGGGTCAAAGATCTTTCTAACTGGCTAAAGGCGTTGTCTATTATGCTTAAGGGTTTTCTAAGACCTTTATTTTTAATGGTAACCAATTGATCTATGATTGCGCTAATAGATAACGTATATGGGTAAAGATGGTACTTACACAAGTTAACAAGGTAATCTAAAAAGTCTTGTCCATTTTTAAAAGAAACTAAAAACGCTCTCCCATGATCCACTTTAGAAAGTTCTCTATTTTGGTTAAACCCGACGTTTTGGCTATGAGGGTCTGTATCTCCAACAAATAGGCTTGTAACCATAACGTCTTCAAAGAAATCTGGCTTGCTGCTTCTTGACATAACAGTATCCTTTAGTTCCAGAAATGACTCGAACATCTCAGAACTCACGCCAACTCTATCTTCCGAAGTTAGCTGCGACGTACAAAGCCCTATTCTTGGCGCCCTGTTTTTCCCTAAATATAATCTAAACAAGTTTCCTGCGGCAACCTCATGAACGGTTTCTAATATTGATCCATATAGCCTAGCTTGATCTTTGGATATCGGCTTAAACATATAGCTTCGTCCTGAAGGAGTTCTAATAACCCCACTTGCACTATCAATGTTAATACCCTTATTTTTATCTGCGACTTTTTGATGGGCGACATGATCCTTAACCGGGGTAAATTCTTTCTCACCAGTAATAGCACTATCTCTTCTCGTTGCTGTTGGGCTTTGCAGGTTTACAGAATTGGACGATTGTGTACGCTGCATACGTGTAGGAGAACCTAGAACAGGCATTTCCGGTCTCAATAAGGCCGCAGCTGCTTCTTCAGAAAATACTTTCGGCTTTTTATTTGGAGACAGGTAGGCGTTAGTGTCG
>JABDBN010000030.1 GCA_013288625.1 Alphaproteobacteria bacterium
TTGTACCAGCCTCAGAAGGGTCTCGGCATCTGCAACGTCAGTTATATACTCTTTGCCATCAGCTGCTTTTAACTTCAGTCGGTGACAATTTGTCACCAACTGGTTGTATCTACCGGTGAGAAGATTTATGTTTGACCAGGTATACGTGACTAAAGCATAGCAAAGCAAGAGCGAGTGACAGCCCTATTACATGGTTGGCGCTATGCACTAAAAGCAGAGTGGATACTGCTATGGAAAAGCCGGACAACAGCTTAAGTCTTCTGGTAGTAAATTTTATGATGCCACAAAAGAAAATGACCATATATAATAGCAGGTAGTTTAAGGACGCAATTTCTATAATTGTGTTTTCTTCGACATTTGTCAGGATCATTAATAGCGATATAATTGCATAAACTATTAATTGCGAGACAACAGCCATAACGGGAATTTTATCTTTATTAAGAGTGGTGAGGATTCCAGGTAGAACTTTATCTCGTGCTAGTGCGAAAATGATACGCGAAGTGCCAAGTATCCATACATTAGCTCCGAGAAATAACAATACAATTGCAAGTACTCCACCTGCCTTAGCTGCATTTTCGCCCATAGTAATTTTGAGCAGTGAGGAGATGACAGTATTGCTTTCTTTAATTTGATCAGGCGACATAACAAATATAACAGTTAGGGCAATTGACATATAAAAAAGCGCAATAGCTACCAGTGAGATCCTAATTGCGTGTTTATAATTTTTAACCGGCTCTTTTACCTCTTCCGCAATAGCATCAACATTTTCCCACCCGACTACTGAATAGAAACAAATCAGCATTGCTGGTACAATTGATGAGAATCCATTGGGCATAAAAGGCGTCATATGGTCTATTTTATAAGAGGGTAATGATGCCATCGCAACCAGCTCGAGAATAATTACCAGGGTAATAAGGGTAACCGTTTGTATCTTGCTTGATAAGCCCATACTTAGAAGATTAAAAAGGCAAGAAAGAGTCAGCACCCCCAGGCCAAGAATCATTGGAAATGTAGGATGACTATACCCAATCAGCTCCATTATGTAACGCGCGGCGGCATAGCCAAGCAGTGAGTTGCCAAACATAGCGGTAATAGCCATAAATAATGCCATAGCTTTGCCGAAGCGGAATCCTGCAGAATCCTCAATGAATTTTTGGATGCTTCCGCTAGTCTGGTAGACTTGGGAAATATGGGCAAATATCATTGCAAAAGGGTAAATCATGATCAGTACCAGCAGCCAAGACAGCAGAGAGGCCGGACCGGCAATACGTGCTGCATGCAGAGGAACAAGGAATATCCCAACCCCAACTATGGTTGAGAAATAATAAATGACCAATGGTAATAAGCCAATTTGCCTGGACAGTGCGACTTTTGCTGCCATAAAAATCTTATTTGTAATACATAAAGTAAGATATCTATCATATCGAGAACTTGTTCATTGTACAATAAATATCACTGAAGTCTATTCGCACTCGGCTGCGTTCCCTTAAGAATATCCAGCGAACTCACTGCGATAAAGTCAGGGTTCTCTAGTTGACCGCTGTTGTAAATCAATGAATTCCCCTCCAAATCGATGATATCGCCGCCAATTGAATTAAGCAGGGCGTGCCCAGCGGCTGTGTCCCAAATGCAAGTGCGCTTGAAGCGCGGATAAATATCTCCTTTTCCATCTGCAATCAAAGCAAATTTAATTGAAGATGGAATAGGTGTAATGGTATTGATCTTAAACTGGTTAACATAGTCCTGAATACGCTGATTGAGATTTTGATGAGAAACCAAAAAATCCACACCTCTTGGTGAAACTTCCTTAGCTCTTAGAATCTCGATATTATCATCAAGCAGCTTAAGGCACTGCCCTGATTCCGAATTGTAATAAATGGCATTATCCTGGGGATTTGCAATTAATCCCCAGATAGGCTTGCCATTTTCAATTAGCGCGATATTAACGGTGAAAACTCCCTTTTTGCGAATGAATGACCAGGTTCCATCAATGGGGTCGATAAGCCAAAATTTCTTACAGGTTTTGATGATTTTAATATTCTCAGTTTGATTTCCCTCTTCTGAAACAACTGGAAGTGAGGGAAGAATTTTCACCAGCCGTTCAGTCAGGAAGTCGCTAGCATGCCGGTCAGCTATAGTTACTGGTGAATTATCACTTTTGGTTTCTACTTCTTTATCGAGCAACTTATAATAACCCATGATTATTTGACATACTTCTTTGGTCATGTCGATCAGGGCATTAATATCTTTTTTGGATAATGAGCTCATAAAAATAAAAAATTTTCTATTGTCAGATTACAAGTAAAAGTATCTAATCGCAATTGTTTAACCAGCATTACTGTTTATGATTTTAGACTCCTATCCTACTGTAAAGAGATTAATCTACCTGATATTGCTTGTGCCTGCGAGCTGGGTAGTGGGACTTTTTATATTCATCAACAATATACCTGAGCAAAACTTGAGCTTTACCCAGCCGGTGGATGCGGTGGTGATTCTTACTGGAGGTAGTATGCGCCTCGAAGAAGGTCTGGAAGAGTTTGCTCGCATTAAAGCGAAGAAGCTGTTGATCTCAGGGGTAGGGCAGGGTGCGACTATTAACTCTATCTTAAGCGGCACTAAAAACCAGGAGTTGCTGGGCAAAATAAACCAAGATGATATCATTTTGGGTAACCTGGCCAATAACACTATAACCAATGCGCTTGAAGCGAAGATCTTTATGATGCTGCATGGGTTTGAGAGCATGTTGCTTGTCACTTCCAATTATCATATTATGCGAAGCGTGTTGATTTTTAAAAGGCAAATGCCTGAGTATTCTATATATCCATTCCCAGTCTGTTCAGATAACTTCCGCAAATCCGGCAACTTTATATCCTTGCCTAGTCTCAAGTTGTCAGCATCCGAATACAATAAGCTGCTTGGCTTTTACCTGATGCTTCTCGATGAGAAATTTACAAGTATCTACGATGGCATCATATTGCAAGTTTATAAAGCAATTCGTCCCATTCTCTCTGTGAGAGACCGCTTTCAGGCTGAGTGACTTTCTCGCCTTTTATCATGCGTTGTACAATCTCTTTCATTTGCGCCGATAAAGTTACGGCATTCATGCGGTAATCAAGGAAGGACTCGCAGGTAAGTGGCATCCACTTGCGCACAACCTCGAGGATAGCGTTGGCATACTCGCGGATTTCAAACTGGGCATGAGGGTCGGCCCGGAGCATGATAAAGTGAAGCAGATTATTGAGGTCGATTTTCCAGTACCATTGAGTATAGTAATTAAGAGTCAAATTCATTCTTGCCAGCTCACGGGTTAAGCCTTGCTTACTGCTGTCGAGTTGTTGATCAGTAGCATCATCCAGGTTAAGCATTTCCATGTAGTGGTCATAGCAGGACTCAGAATCGCTCTTAAGAATTTCGAGAACGCGTGCTGCCTCTGCTCCTTCCAGTACATCTCCCCGACCCTGACGGTTTGTTTGCGACTGTGAAGCTAGATTCTCCGGTGCTGGAATATAAAACTCACGATCCATAAGAGAGTAGCGTGCTGAATACTCGTTGACATTTGCCGTGCGGTGGCGAATCCATTGGCGCGCAATAAATATCGGTAGCTTAACGTGGAGCTTGATCTCGCACATTTCAAAAGGCGTGGTGTGCCAGTGGCGCATAAGATAGCGAATAAGGCCGCGGTCCTGGCTGACTGCTTTGGTGCCGCGACCATAAGAAACCCGTGCAGCCTGCACTACGGCTGCGTCATCACCCATATAATCAACCACGCGGATAAAGCCATGATCAAGGACTTTGATCGGTTCATAAAGCAATTCTTCCATTGCCGGCACTGTAGCCCGCTTAGTTTGATATGTTACATTTTGATGTTCGGTTGAGTCATCGTTATGTGCTTTAACAATCATTGAAATATCCCTCTAACTTTATTTAATACTATAGATACCCTTAGGGCTTCTGAAAGGCAAGAATTTGATTGTGAGACTATGAGTTTAAATAACTGGCCTGCTTTTTCTCTGTCGGTATTCATTTATTAATATAATGATAAACATGAGTCCAACTAAAGAAGAGCTAAACAAGAAAGTTAGTTGTGCGCCATGGACACTCCAAATCCAGCCAGCGATAATGTTGCCGAATAAAATGGCCAGGCCGCATAAAAAGTTGAAAATTCCGAAAGCGGTACCATATAAATGTGCGGGGGTTTTATCAACTATAAGTGCGGCAAATATTCCCTGGGTAACACCCATATGTAATCCCCATAGGGCTACACCTAACATAGTGTGGATATGGGTTGTAGCGTAAGCAAGAAGCAGATCACTGATCAGTAATATAAGTGTCCCTAAGGATAGCAAATGCATGCGGTCGATTTTATCGGAGAGTTTGCCTGCCGGGTATGAGGTTGAGGCATATATTAAATTCATTATTACCAGTACAAGTGGAATATACATGAGTTCAAAGCCTACATCCTGAGCTTTTAGCACCAGGAATGCTTCGCTCATTCGTGCAAATGAAATTATTACAGCAATGACAATGACCCACCAGAAACTTGAGTGCAGCTTTGCAACATCTTTAATATTAAAGGGCTTTTGATCCTCTTGATTAAAGTGGTGCTCTTTCTTTGGCTCTTTTACCACTATAAGTATTACAAAGAAGGAGATGAATGCGGGAATGGTGGCCACCCAGAAAACCGCTTTAATATTATTGGCGAACAACCACATGAATAATATAGCAATTAATGGTCCTGCGATTGCGCCGACATTGTCTAAAGACTGGCGCAAACCAAAGCAAGCACCTCGTATGCTTAGTGGGGCAAGGTCTCCAATTAGAGCGTCTCTTGGGGCTCCGCGTATGCCCTTGCCAAGCCGGTCGACAAACCTGGCAGCCATAATTACATTTAGCGAAGTAGCTATAGCAAACAAAGGTTTTGTGAAGGCTGCGATACCATAGCCAATAGTAGCAATTAATTTGCGCTTGCCTAAGTAATCGCTAAGGGTTCCAGAAAATATCCTGATAAGCAGTGAAGTGGATTCGGCGATTCCCTCGATCATACCTACAGCAATCGCAGAGACGCCTAAGATTGAGACCAGGTAAATGGGCAATAGGCTGTGGATCATTTCCGTTGATACATCCATAAACATGCTGACGAAGCCAAGAGCCCAAATGCTTTTAGGGATTTTATGGGGTTCCATGATTCAAAATTGTCATATTCTCTACTTTAAATATGTCAGTATTCAAAACTAATTCCATAACTATTTTACAGATAAGGGGTTGCGGGATTAGCGTACTATACTCAAAGCATTTCAGTAATTGGGTAGGAATGCTCGGGTGAGCATGAGGCGCGTATTCTTCATACGTAACGAAATGCGAATCCCGATGCATGACGCACCCACTTATTGAAAGGCGAAGAGTATAATCAAACACTGTATTGGTAATTTTATATATTTAGAAGTATAGTCGAATTAATAACTTATCTATTATATTATGAGATGTTCTTCATACTGCACCGCTGAGAGTTATGATAACGATAGTTTTGTCCGGTTTTTGCATGAGCAGGGATTAAACCCCGGGCTTTATGACAACATAATTCATGTACAAACGTTTTCTAAAGACGGCGAAATGCAGGATGCTTTTTACTTTACTTACGGGTGTGTCGTACTGTGGAATTTCAATAAGGAAGAAGAGAATAGAATACTTCTTGCGTTGAAGCCATTTGAGCAAAGTCCCGTACCTGTTATCGATAATGATTTTTGTACTTTCTTCTATAGCAAAGAAAATAAGACTGTAATACAGGAAGAAGAAGATACGATTATTTTGGAGTCCAATAATGCTCTGATAAAATTATCTATGAGCCATGCTCTCTCGCAGTCAGTCAAGTTATCCGTGCTGGAAGCATCTGTTGAAGCTACGATTAAAAGCGCGCAGCATTTACCAGAGGAGCTCTCCACAAATGGTAAGATTTCGTTGTCGCGTAGAAAGCTTGCTCAGAAGATTGGTGTACTTTTTAGCGAGCGGTATTCCGTCAACCTAAACTGTGATGTGCTTGACACCCCTGAATTCTTCTGGCGGCGCCCAAAATATGAAACATACTATAACATGGCTGCTGATTATATGGATATTTCCCTGCGGATGGACATCCTCAATCGCCGTCTTAGTATAATACATGAGCTTTATGAGATTTTATCTAATGAGCTCAACCACCTGCACACTTCCAATTTAGAAATGATCATCATCATTCTTATTCTATTCGAGGTTGTAGCGATTGTGCTTAGAGACTTCTTTCACATTATCTAAAGAGCGAGCCTAAAATTTAATATATTATCTGTTGCATACTTGTTTTTTGTTAAATACACTTAAAAGCTCAGACTGGAGGAGTATGCCCATCCGTCTTCGCTAATTTTGCCGAAGGCAAAATTTAGCTACGACGTGATTTATTACGTCGTAGCGTGCGAAACGGGCCGCGCCGAAGCTTTAGCGTAGGCGGGTTGGTTGATCATATACTCAAATTACGCCAAATCGGCTCACTTTAGGGGTAAGTCGGTACACTGGATTGCCGTGGTGCCATCAATATATTGCACAACCGTTGACGTACTATTAATTCAAAACTAAGATCAGGGAATCATTAATTTACTTATGAAAACCGCATGAGTCTCCTAAAAGATCTCCGGGATAGGTTTGCTGTTCTTTTGGGCATTACTGTGGATTTTCTTAATTTTACTCTTTACGGGTTTTTCACCTATATCTTCGCAACGGTTTTCTTCCCCGACTACGATACTGCATCACATATTATGTTCGTATATGGGGCAGGTTTAATAGATGTGATCTCCCGCGCAACCGGGGCGCTGGTATTTAGTTGGTTAGGTGACAGATCTGGTAGAGTAAAAAGTTTTAAGTTGGGAGCTGCGCTGGTGCTTTTGCCATCATGTCTTATCCCATTACTACCAGGTTATGACGTTTTAGGTGTATTAGCTCCAGTACTTTTACTTACGGCTAGGTTCCTCCAGGGGTTTTGTTGGGCGGAGCTTGGGGGAAGCATGGTTTATTTATATGAATCTCAAATGAATGGCAAATTCTGCCTTTCTAGCTTATCAAGCTGCGCTGCATCTTTGGGTGTTTTGTTAGCAACTATTATCGCATATGTCGCAACGGAGCATTACAGTGCAGTTGAATTGCAACAATTTGGCTGGAGAGTGGGTTTTGGAATTGTTTCCATATTAGCTATTATCAGTTTTTTAATGCGACTGACCATTAATGAAACTGAATTTTTTCTCAAAATAAAAGCAACTCATATTATGACATCTAACCCATTTAAAAATATTTTTATTAGATATTATAAAGAACTGCTCATAGGATTTGGCATAATATGCTTCCCGGCTACGGTTGCTATTTTTGCATTTTCATACTCATATAGCTATGCGAAGGGAATTGTGGGAGCTGATATTTTTGAAGGTCTTGCTTACAATTCTATGCTCTTATTATTTAGGATATTAGTCGTTCCGTCAGTCGGTTTTCTTGCAGATAGGATTGGGGGTGTTCGAATACTATTTTTTGCCTGTGTGGCCGGGTTATTTTCATATTATTTTTTCTTGGTTGCTCACAGTGACCCACATAAATTATTAGTGTTTTTGGGGTGCATAACCATTCTTAATTCTGCTGTTGTGCCTGGGATAATCTTAAAAATAGTGCCCCATGATGTGAGATTTACTATGATATCTATAGTCTACAGTATTGCATTTATAGTATATGGAGCAATGGTTCCGTATGTTTCTGGTTTGTTGGCACAGATCTATAATGAAGTATATATTCCTGCTATGTGTATAAGTATTTCTGCAATTATCACCGGTTTTGCAGTCACCATGGTCGGTCTTAGAGAAAGCAATTATTTTTCTTATTTTCCAAAGCAGCTCGACAACGGCAATCACTAATAACCAAGTCCATTTTTTAATTGATACTAGGAGCGCTAGCCGATGCCTATCCTTTATAGGTGAGGCGAAGCGCGACGAAGTAGCAATAAATAAAGGGCTTGGTTAGAACTTATCTTTCCGGCTTCGCATCTCAGCAAATACTTCAACCTCAGTTGAATCCGAAACTATATTGAGATTTTGCCGGATTTCTTTGCTGGTTAATCGCAGGAAGGGATTGGTGGCAAGCTCCATTTCCATAGTCGAGGGTAATGTCGGCAGGCTATCTCTTCGCAGTTGGATCACCTGGTGCATGCGACGTTGCAAGTCTTTGTTATTCTGTTCAAGCGTCATCGCAAATATGCCGTTTTTTTCAGTGTATTCATGGCCGCAATAGATAAAGGTATCTCCAGGCAAAGCACTGAGCTTCTTAAGGCTGCTAACCATTTCAGCAGATGTGCCCTCAAACACTCGGCCGCAGCCCATAGAAAACAAAGTATCTCCGCAAAAAACTGCTTTCAAGGATGGAAAATAATATGCCAGATGTCCGCTGGTATGCCCAGGTATATGTATTACCTCAAACTGTAAGTCATTAAGCTCTATTGGTCCTTCTTCGACTTTTATGTCTATGTTTGGGATGCGCTTAGCATCGGATTTTGCAGCGACCAATTTCGCTTTAGTTGCTTGTATTAACTCGGTATTGCCGCCGATATGGTCATCGTGATGATGGGTATTTAAAATATAGGTTAGCTTTAGATTAGAGTGTTCTAAGCAGCTCAATATGGATTTAGCTTCAGATGGGTCTATGACCATAGCGATTCTGCGGTCATGAATAATGTAGCCATAATTATCGGTTAGCATTGGGATAATAACAATTCTCATGGCTACTATATGATGGTTAACTTTTGCGCTAATCTAAGTATTAAATTAGATTTTTGATTTTGCCTAGAGATTAAAGGCTCCTTAGGTTTGCTATTATGCAAATATAAACCCCTCGCTTTAAAAGGCTTTTTATTGTTATTCGCAGGAATTTAGTGTAAACTTCCTGCGATTACTAAAATAACGCATAAAATGGAGTTAATATGGCGGAGACACCTGATTTGCAAAAAGCATTTGCGGATGCAATCTACAGTGAAGATATTCAAACAGCTAAAGAGCTTCTAAAGCAGGGCTTAAATATAAGTAATGACAGCGATGTATTGTTATTAAAGTCAGTAATGAGAAATAAATTTGCCAGTGTAGAGTTATTGCTGGAAAATGGTGCAAATGTTAATGTTGTTGATAGAACCTATGGATCTCCCATTCATATCGCGATTAACTCTCAGACGTAGAGCTAGTTGAGCTGTTGCTCAAAAATGGTGCTGATATAGAAATAAAAACATCTCTTGGTGATACTTCAATCTCAATGGCAATTTGGCAACAAAACCTAGCGCTAGTTGAGTTATTGCTCAAATATGGCGCTGCTAATGATGAAGAAATGTGGACTGGTTATAAGCCAATATTATATGCAGTTTCAGAGGGTAATCTAGAACTAACTAAGCTGTTGCTTAAATATGGTGCTTATATAGAAACTACAAATAATAAGGGTGACACGCCATTATTATTGGCGTACATGTTTAACCATATTGAATTGCAAAAGTTATTAGTCGCTAATGGAGCTAATTCAAATTTAGATGAGATTCAACCTTATCTGTTTAAGGATAATATCACAAAGAATAGCCCGATAAAAATTATTGCTAATATGGAGCAGGCTCATACAAATGTTGAATGGTTAGCATCCCATGCTTTTATACAACCTCTCTCACAAACCAACTCTTTTATCAAACCTATTGCTTATGCACTTATTTATGCAATTGAATATGTCTTTGGTTGTAAGTTCTTTAAATCAAGTGAGATAAACAACTTTTTCCAGCCATTCGAACAATATGAATTACTACAGGATGTGCTGGATGTTGTTGCATTGGGATTCATTGATAATCCCAAATTCCAGATTATTTTTTGTGATATGGAAAAAGCTGGGGAGGAGAAGTCATTAGGGGCAGCTGGAAAAAATGATATACTTATCTCCTCTAGTCTCAGGAAATTATCAGATGTCCAAGCTACTTTTATCCATGAAGCCTGGCATTATGCTATGAAAAGAGTTTTTGATAATGACTATAGCCCTTATGGCAAACTTAATCTCCAGGCCAAAAAAGCTTACGAGCAGGCAATATACAAATGTCTTGCAAACATTTACAAACTATTGTTCCAAGAAGACAATACTGTTAGCTATAATAGTACCTATGAGTTGGGTCAAGCAATTGTCAATAGGACATCAGAAGTTGAAACTGATATGGTTGATAGTTTCCTAAGCGTGTATGAAAATTATCCAGAAAAAGATGAACACAGTGAATTTATAGTAAGGTACGAACAGAATATTTTTGCTGGGTATAGTTCGGAACTTTATGTAGTAATACAACCGTTGAGAGATTATATCGAGCTATATGTTAAACCCGAAATGAGAGAATATATTGCTCATCATCCAAAGGAGCATTTATTAAAATGTCCTTCAGAAAAATATACATATCTTAATGAAGATGATGATCGGGGCATGTGTGTAATAGAAGAGTTAGCAGAACATTACTACCCATTTGTGGTGCAATAGACTCACATTACCGTTCCCTGCAAGGCCTTTAAATATAGGTGCGAAAAAAAGCTCACGCTTTTTTCGAGCGCCCCCGGTTCCCGGTCACGGGGGCGCTTAGAATCTTTGAGGCCCTGCATGCGGAATTGCCTAGCTTTCTCACCAGGTCTTCTGCTCAATTTCCAAAAAAAATTTTTGGTTGAGTTCTTGCAAGGACGGTGTCTTGGCGCCATTATGTAGTAAATTATGAAGTTTATCCATGTAAAAAATAAAATAATATCAATATAGTGGCGTTTAAACTATTTCTCAGCATTTTCCATTAGGTGTTGTTTTGAGAAATAGGTGAAATAGTTGCTTCCTCTAAGGACTATTGCGGTTGCTGCAAAGAAGGTAATAACAGCTGTGATGCTGATATATAAGGCAGGGACATAAATTGATTTATATATTTCGATAAGCAGGTTTGATACGTACGGCACCACCCCTCCAAATATTAAAAAAGAAAAGCAAAATATTATCGACGTCATGGTAAATCTTACTTCCTGGGGAATAAACCTAAAGAGAATTCCTGGCAATACAGCGGTATTGAGAACTGAAATGCAGCCCAGGAACAACATCAATAGATAAAGATGTTCATTAGCTGCCAGGAAAAAATAATAAGATAATATGCCACAAATGCAGGATGCATAAAATATTTTTACTCCCCCAATTCTGTCAGCAATTAACGCGACCATCGGGACAATGACTATCCTTAAAGCCAAGATTGCCATAATAGAAACGTAACTTTCAGTAATTCTTGCATCGAAGAAATCCCTTGCATAGTCATATGAGTATGAAAATGCAAAAACAAAAACAGTAGTTGGGAAATAAGTTAAAGCCATGCCTAAAAGCAGTTCTTTGTAATACCTAGTAACCGAAAGTAATAGTGGGTTTTCTGAAAAGCTCTGCTTGGCTTTGACATCGAGAAAAAAGTCAGTCTCGTTTATTGACAGGCGCATGAGAAAGCTTAAAACGGAAAAAGCTGAAACAATTAAAAACCCAATTCTCCAACCGTAGTGTTGTAGTTCCAATTTACTGAAATAGAAAGTTGCAACATATGCAATGGCAGTTGCCAATAAAATGCCAAGGGATGCAGCGCAGCCATTTAAACTTGTAATACAGTATTTTGCAGTTATTCGTGATTCGAACAGGTAAACTGCTCCAGCACTACTATCTGCGCCACAACAAAATCCCTGGAAAAATCTGGTAATAAGTAAAATTATTGGGGCTAATATGCCTAGTTTTTCATAGCCAGGAAGGAAAGGAATACAAAACGAAGGTATAATTAAAAACAGGGCAGCCAGCTTTAAACTTCGGGCTCTCCCATACTTATCACCAATATAACTAAAACCTAGCGTTCCTGCTATTCGGGACAGTATGTCCATAATGCTTGTGCTATACACTAACGTATGCTGGGTGGCCTCATCAAGACCCGGAAAGAAAATGTCTACAAATAAGTAAGTGAACAACCCATAAAGCGTAAAGTGAAGGAAGTCTAGACTAATTCCAAACAGTACGCATAGTCTGTCTCTAAGATCTTTATCAATGCTCATTATGAAATTATCAGCTAATCAAAAAGTATATTTATGAGTATAGTTTCTTACTGCAAGCTATGTCAATGGGCACTACGGAATACCAAAACCTAATCTCCTTTCTTTATCCTAAAACTTCGTCTACTTTGCAATGGTAATGCAAACTGGACGAAGTCATGTATCAGGATATCCGCATTAATATTAGCTTCTAAAATTTCCAATTTACTAAAAATGAGCCAAATTTCTGTCATTGCGAGGAGCGTCAGCGACGCGGCAAACCAGTAGTGAGTTTAGTATGAAAGCAAAAAGTTACTCAAGTTTCAAGACTGGATTGCTTCCCACCTCGCTCTGCTCGGGGTCGCAATGACCAAGGATTGCGCTATATTAATAATTACCTGCAAGCTCCCTCCGAATCAAAGCGCCAACAACCTGCTGAACCTCTGAGTAAAATTTATTAAAGCGGTCTTCTGGACAACCTCCCAAACCGATCAGTGCTTTATATGCGAGTTGCTCTTGGAGCGCATAGATCATGCCAAACAAGTCGATTTCAATATCCTCATCCCGAACAATGCTGTGTTGAGCAAGGTTTTGATTGCGGATGATGTCTGGGATTATACGAGATATCTGGTGTATCAGTATCAGGCTTGCAGTCCTGCCATAGCCAAAGCCGCAATTAACCGTGATAGGATTCTTGGAGTTAGTTTGCAATTCCTGCTGAGCTTCATTTATAGCTGCAATCAGTTCCAACATACATGAGTTATGGCCAGGGTAGTTATCAAGCCAGTCTTTATATTTGATATGGTGGATAAAATAACTTTCAGAGGCGTTGCTCACTTTATAATGCGCAACTGTCAAAGGCGCTCCACCAAACTTAGGGGCACGGGTAACTTCCTGCACCGATGTAACCAGGCAATGTTCATCAATTTGAAAATGCGCGTGTATAGGTAAATGGTGCAGGTCGATGCGTACACCATCTCTGATCTTAAAGAACGCTGCCTCTTCTCCGTTATCAGCTTCTGTGGTTACGCTCACTAAGACCCGTGAGCCGGTATCAATCACCATTCGGAAATAATCCTCAGGGTGGTAGGGTGCTTCTGTTGCGATGTAAAGCTGGTCGTCATCGTGATATGAGGAAAAATTAAATAGGTTGGCGCCCAGGTATGCTCCCTTTCTCGAACCGGTTTTAAGGCGGTATAGGTTATCAATATTTACCGGGCGACCATTCATGGGGTTAGCGACAGATTTGCTGTGTTCGAGGTCTCGGGCAAGACCTTGAAATTTATCGAGCGGTATAACATTGTTAGCGCGCGAGCCACGGTGGCAGGTATATCCCATTTGCACTAAATACTCATTGTGCTCACGGTCGCTTTTCAATTTTGCCAACGCATCGGAGCTAGCGAGGATTAGAGGATGATTAGGTCGGGCAAGCAATAAATCATAATTTGGTTCTTGTGCCGGCCGGTCAAATTTGACCGGTATCGTTGCGAATGGGGGGTATGCTTTACTCTGCATAAGCTACCTATTAAATCTTGATGAAGGTATTATACTTATTCAGGATTGATTAACCAGAGAAGAGTATGCCTCTAACCACTTTTTTTCGTGAGCTTCAAGCATACTGTAATCTATGAGAGAATCTTCGAAAGGAACGAGTGTGAGGGTTTCAAACTCTAAAAACCCTTTGTGTGCAGACTGTTTCACCAGAACCAGATTCTCGATGCGAATGCCATATTCACCTTCTTTATAATAGCCTGGCTCATTGGATAAAATCATGTCGGGCTCAAGCACTGTAGTGTTGAGCTTGCTAATCCCCTGCGGGCCTTCGTGCACAGAGAGGAAATGGCCGACTCCGTGACCTGTGCCATGCATGTAATTGCGACCAAATCTCCAGAGATATTGCCTTGCTAAAGAGTCGAGCTGAGCACCGGTTGTCCCTACAGGAAATACTGCTGAGGCAATAGCTATATGCCCTTTGAGTACAAGAGTATAATTTTCAATATGCTCGCGTTTCGGAGTCCCCAGACAAATCGTGCGCGTGATGTCGGTAGTGCCATTCAAATACTGCCCACCTGAGTCTATTAAATAAAGACCCTCTCCGGTAATTTGTTTATTGGTTTTAGGTGTGGCTCTATAATGAATCACAGCAGCATTTTCTGCAAAGGCAGAAATAGATTCAAAACTTGGTTCAACGAAATGCATTCCCTGTTTGCGGAATTCAAGAAGCTTTTCTGCAGCCTTGATTTCATCTATGCCGCTCTGATAATTTTCCTTTAGCCAGTTAAGGAAATTAGTTACAGCAAGGCCGTCTACCTTATGGCAATCGCGCATGCCCTGAATTTCAACCGAGTTCTTTTTGGCTTTTGGCAGTTCGCAGGGATCAGCTTCCAATACCAGTTGTTTCTGGTGGGCCGTAAACCACACTGGAGTTTTAGCCGGGTCAAGCTGAATGGTTTTGCCTTCGCTCAGAAGCTTAGTAAAATAATCCTGTACACTGTCCCATGGTTTGACTTCTGCTTTTATATCTGAAGTTTTGGTTGGGTCGGTAAACAAAGTTACAGTACCATTCTTACTGAGTAACAAATAGCTTAATAAAACTGGCGTGTAGTCTATATCATGCCCACGGATATTGAGTAGCCAACAAATGGAGTCCGGGTTGCAAAGCAGGAGATAATCGGCTTGCAACTGCTGGCCGATTTCGGCAATTTTATCCGCGCTGTTTCTGCCGGTAAATTCTATGCCCAAGTTGAAGGCTTTCTTATCGCTGCTTGTTGGCCGGTTCTTCCAAATAGTATCAACCAGGTTTGGCACTGGCTTGAGCTGGTAGTTGAATTTCTTTTTCAACTTCTCATAATATTCCAGATTTTTTTTGCTATGAAGCATTGGGTCATAGCCTAAAACCTCTCCATTATTTAAAGCGAGATCAAACCATTCGCAAGATTTGCGTTCATACATGTCAAGAATAACAAACTCTGGGTCTAATTCCTGGCGAGCCTGGAGGAGATATCTTCCATCGGTATAAAAGGCTAGTTTGTCTTTGGTAATAATTGCAATCCCATTGGAACCGGTGAAGCCGGTAATGTACTCCAATCTGCGAAATTGAGGAGGAACATATTCATTGAGGAACTCATCATTAGACGGAACTACATATGCAGTGATTC
>JABDBN010000031.1 GCA_013288625.1 Alphaproteobacteria bacterium
TAAGTAAGGGGTAGGTCGCCCTAAACAAAGGTCGAGTAAACTTGAGTATTGGTGCTCTGCTTAGCATATTTTCTACATTTAAATTTAAACCGCCAATTTATATAAAAAATATAGCAATAGTCAAGTAATAAATTAAGCGAACTATCCCTGATCAAAGATCACAGCGACATTCTTAAAATACTTTTCCAAATCAGCCTTAAGCTTCAGGTATTGTTCGGTTTTTAAATCTTTATTGGGGATATAAGATTTAGTAATATTGACAGTTTCAGTAATCTCAATATCGTTACCCAGGGCCTTGCACTGACGCACTGCTTGCACCCAAGGGGTATTGATTTTATAGTCCAAGCTATTGATATTCTTCACTTTTATATCTTTAAGCAAGATGCGTTTACTCAGGGTGACTGGGTATCCTAGCAGCACATCAGAAACCTGATCATCAGTGGTCTCAATGAACTTATCAAGCCAGTTAGCTTTAATTCTATATGCTTGTCCCAAATTGGTATTATAGGTGGCGTCTTCCTTATCGTAGCTCAGCTGGATATTTAAATCTTTCACTATCCTTGAGCTCAAATCGGGAAGTTTGATCTCCTTTTTGTTCCTATCGTTGAGATAAGAGCCGCTCATTGTTTTGAATATCTCATCTTCCACTGTTTTCTTAGAGGCCTGCAATGCAACTCCAGTGAAGTCAATCGCGCTTTCGCCTTTGAGTGTGAGCTGGCTCTTATGTTCAAGAACATTATCTTTTTTCATCCTAAGCTCTTGTTCTACAGATATTTGTGCCTGTTCATGAGCTATATTGGGAATCTTATCATATGCAGGCTTGTCAGGGTTTAGCACCAGCGCCATCCGATTTGCTATATCAGGAAAGATTCCACCAGCCATGCTGACAAAGTTGGTAGGGTCAATCCAGCTTGTTTTACCATCTCTGCCTGACACTTTCACCATGGCATGGTTAAATTCAGCTGTATTAGGTAAGGTTTGCACCTCATAAAATAAGTCTGTTCCCCGATGCACCAAAGCAACGTCAGCTTTGTAGCCAAGTTTCCTAAGCATTGCTACTGTGCTTGCCGCCATGTCTTTACAATCACCGACCTGGCTGGTAGCTATCGTATTCAAATCACGGGGTATCACACGGCCGGCAATTGATCTCCAATCGCCCAGATACTGTATTTTCTCATTTAATAAAGAAGTTACAGTATTGATTTGTTCGCGCTGGTCTTTTTTACCTGCAGCAACTTTTACAATATCAAGAAACACGGGTGGTAAAGGCTGGCTTAGTACCCTTTCATAATCCTTACTGAGGAGATTAGCTATATCTTCCCTTTTCTCTAAGCTAGATAGTGATACCCAGGTCAAATACTGCGGGTCAATTGAGCCGGCAGATTCATTAACCACCGCATGGTATACCGGCTTAGTCAGAGTTATCTCAACATTATTAAAGTTCTTTTCCTTATCTTTTTGCACTTTGAGAACTTTGCCCGGGTCATTTACTTTTATGTTCAAGGGAAGGGCGGATTGTACTTTAATGTTGGCGCTTGAATCATAACTGTCATTGCCAAAATCTAACACATCTGAATACGCATTTGGCAGGGAAACCTTAGAAACAGCCAACTTGTACTTGAGGTAAATTTTGGCACCTATTTCAGTTTTTGGGAATCCTATAAATACCTGCCGGCTTTCATCAAAGCCCTGCTTATCACTAGCTAGCGGCTTATCTTCTATCATGTTTTTCTTTACTGGATACTCTTTGCCTTGATAGATGGTTTTGGCTTCAAGTATTGTGAGCTTAGAGCAATCTCCATTATAGGTCATGATGTGCTTTGCTGCTTCCTCCCTACCACTTTCCTTAAGGACAGTGCGCTGCAATTCCACTATTTCTTCATACGTTCCATCTTTATTAATCTTTACATTTGCATTAACAAATTCGGTTTCAAAAGGTGCATCATCATGCGTTGCCCAGCGGGCATATGATAGTGAGGGCGCTATTAAGGTAATAGTTAAACAGATAGCGAATATATACGTTCTCATCAGTTAAGTGCCTTAAATTTTCATTGCTAGTAGTATATAGTATTACAGAAACTTAGACAATAAACTTTACCTTTTAATAGTAGATGGGGTAAGGCTTAGGTTAGATATGGTAATCCGTTACATTTGTACATTAGTATATTTTGTGTTATAATGTAATTATGTAAAGGAGTTATTGATTATGAGCCGTATCACAGTTGAAGTTACCGATGAACAGCACCATAAAATTAAGGTGTTGGCATCACTGCAAAATAAGACCATAAAAGAGTTGGTTCTAGATAGCTTATTTGACGATTCGAGTAGGAAATATAACCGCGAGACCATTCGGGCTATGGAAGATGTTGAAAGCAGGAAGCATCTTAATTCATACAAAACAGTTTCTGAGCTTTTTGATAAATTGGGTATCTAAATGTACTCTGTTCACACAACTAAGCTTTTTGAAAAAGATACAATTAAGCTTGGAAAACGGGGAAAAGATTTAGTTAAGCTTAAATTGATAATCAATGAATTAGCAAAAGGTCACGTCTTACAGCCAAAATATAAAGATCATAAACTTACAGGCAATTATAGTGGGTTTAAGGAATGTCATATTGAGCCAGACTGGCTATTAATATACAAAATTGAGGATGGTGCTTTGTTTCTGACTCGCACTGGTACGCATTCGGATTTGTTTTCGTAATATATAGCTTAGTTTTTCACTAGAAATATGGTATTATGGTTTTCTTAAATACCTTTTTTCGCTATGGATTAAATATACATGTCATTTACAGTTGCAATTATTGGTAAACCCAACGTTGGCAAGTCCACATTATTTAATAAATTGTGTGGGCGGAGGCTTGCTATCACAGATGACAGGCCCGGAGTCACCCGTGACTGCAAGGTGAATGATGCTACTATACTCGACATTAATTTTCAGGTTGTAGACACCGCTGGGTTAGAAAAGCCAATATCCGAGCTCAGTGAAAAAATGGTAGAGAAAACCATGAATGCTGCTGGGCTAGCTGATGTGATTTTTTTCATGGTAGATGCCCGCCATGGTATCAGTGGTGAAGATAAAGAATTCGCTCGCAAAACTAGAAAGCTGAATAAAAAAGTTATTTTACTGGCAAACAAAAGTGAGGGCAAAAAAGGGATCGATTTGAAAGACCTATATTCCCTGGGTTTCGGTGATGCTATCTATATTTCAGCCGAGCACAATCTGGGATTTAGCGATTTATATTATAAATTGAAAGAACTTGAGATTATTGTTCCGCCCGCAGAGGAAATGACTGAAGGTGATGAGGAAGTGCGCCCGCTTAGGTTGGCTATTGTTGGCAGACCTAATGTTGGTAAATCGACGATTTTCAACTGTATAATTGGCCATGAGCGCAGCATTGTTTCAGATGTTTCAGGTACAACACGCGATGCGATTAATGAATTCCTGGACATTGATGGCCGGCAAATTGAGCTTATCGATACTGCCGGTATGCGCAAAAAAGCTAATATTACTGATAGAGTTGAAGGACTATCGGTGGGAGAAAGTATAAATGCTATGCGACGCGCCCATGTGGTAGCCATAGTTATCGATGCCCAACAACCCCTAGAAAAGCAGGATCTATCGATCGCAAGAATTGCAATTGAAGAGGGGAAAGCGCTAGTGCTAGTTATAAACAAGTGCGATCTTATTGTTGATCGCCAGGCCTTTAGTGAGGAGCTAGATTATTTGATTGAAAGAAATATGTTCGAGGTCAAAGGCATTACCCCAGTTTATATTTCTGCCAAAAACAATAAGAATATCAAAGGCATTTTTAAAGCGGCTCAGCTGGCAGAAGAGATCTGGAAAAAAGAACTCTCAACTAGCCAGTTGAACCAATGGCTTAAGAAAGCAACAGCTAACCATACCCCACCTGTTATTCAGGGTGGGCGGCGTATGCGGCTAAAATATATAACGCAAACTGGCGCTAAGCCACCTACCTTTACTATCTTCTGCAACTCCAGTGTGGGGCTAGCTGAAAGCTATAACCGTTACCTTTATAATTCATTGCGTGAAGATTTTGACCTAGATGGCGTGCCGATCAGAATCAGATACCGCAAGAATGATAATAACCCGTATGACGCTTAACCCAAGCTGGCGCCGCATGCATTAGTGGGAGAGCAGCTTCTTTGCCAAGTGACCACAGGAATCTTGGTATTAATAAGCACATTTGAACAAGGTTGAGTAAAGACGTTTGAAACTATTGTAGAAAGGCTTGAATCGGAATACGAAGCGAGTACATCCAGGGCTGTTAAGCTTCTCCGCCTAGTCATTTGAACTGCGTCATTTTTTTTGGTTGCTAAGATGGCGAAACATAACTCTTCCACTGCTTGGGCTTTTGTATATTCATCTTTTACTCCAGTTGAAGAAATGCAATTCATATCTAAATTTTCTTTATTATTTTGCGCCTGCAAAATCTGCTCTTGCAGGAAAGCCTCAGAAAGTACGCTAACGTCAAGGCTGCCAATATGTTTGGCTAAAGTGCTTATAGTGGTTAGATTTAAGCTGGATAGCGGCAAATCAAAGGTTTTTGGGCTGCCTGGTGTCCTGCGCATTAAGCTAGTTACTTGCTCTATTTTATCACTGTCTAAAGCAGCAAGCTCTTGCTTGAGAATATGAGCTTCAATCAATAGGATAATATGGGTGTTCTTACAGTACTCGGCCCACGCTAATGCTGTCCATCCTTTATTATCTTTGCTATGCACATCTACTTTATTTGAATCAAGCAAAACTGATACTGCCGCAACTCGGCCTTGAATAACAGCCCAAACTAACGCTGTACGCCCCTCAACGTCTTTTAAATTAGTCTTAACCCTATCTGATTCAAGCAAGACTGATAGTATATCAGTATCTCCTATATAGGCAGCTAAAATAAATGCTGTGAATCCTTTTTTATTTTGTATATTCGGTTTTACATTACCAGATAATAGCAGAGTAGATACTGACGTTTTATTGCATTTGATCACAGCAAGCATTAATGCGCTAAACCCATTTTTATCTTTTAAATTTGTCTTTACCCTTTTAGATGCCACAATGGCTGATACTGATTTTTCGTTATCCGGCTGAGAGGCAGCCCACATTAAGGCCGTCTTTCTATTATTATCTTTTGAATTTGGCTTAATTTTAGGAGATGCCAGGAAGGCGGATATAATGCGTTCAAAGCCCTTAATTGCAGCCCAAATGAATGCTGTCAACCCTTCACTATCTTTTATGTTTGGTTTAATTGCAGGAGAGGCCAGGAAGGCGAACGCTAATTTTTCATTACCTTGTTTAGTTGCAGAAATGAAAGCTGGCCCATATGTAGTGCCATCTATATATTTTGAAAAAGTGCCCAGTCTTTTTTCAAGTGAATTAAGCAGCATTCTCCCACCTGACAAAGTAGTATATAAGAGGATGTCAGTGCACCATTCTTTAGCTTCCTGCAAAGTGATTTGACGAAGCGTACTAGAAACTGCTGATTTACTAAATTCTTGCTCATATGCTTTTATAAACTTTGCCCGCTTGGCCTCAAGATAACTTTGTATGTTGTTGACTATAGTTAGTATATTTTTAGGATGTGTAATGGTGTGGCGAAAGGCTATGCCTTGTTTCTTGTGTATAGATACGGTCGTAGCATACTTAAGGTAAAGCGGAAACCTATGTATAAAGTCTTGTAACAAAGATGTGCTTTTTACATCCTGACTCGATTGCAAAATAGTTTTAGAGTTTATAGTAGTATAAGTAATATTGGATGGAGAGCCGTGAGTCACCAGCACAGAGCCTACAGGTAGAGCTGTGACATCCAGTGCTGCAGCGCTTGCGTAACAACATAGTAGGTGAATATTTAAAGGCTTACCCCTACTATAACCTGCTAGTTTTTGGAGAAGAGCTTTAGTTAAAATATCTACACTATGGATATCATTGTTGACCGATCCATGAGACCAAATATATATTCGGGTAGTATTGTCTATCCTGTTCTTAAGGGCGCTAAAACTTGCATTAAGTAACTTTAAGTTTGTTATTCCATTACCGATTTGGAGATGGCCTTGTTCTTGAAATTGCATTTCAAGAACTTTGGGTATTTTATGATCTTGGCCTACAATTAAGACTGCTTTAAGGGGATCAGAATAAATGCTCTCTGCTGGTAGATGATCTTCACCTGAACCTCTTCCCTTCATAACACATAATGAATGTGACCCTAAAATTAGTATGGAGTATTGGTACTTAATTGAAAGCCAATTCAATATCTTTCGGGAAAATAATTTATATATTTCAATAAAATAATCCTTGTATAAACCAAAATGCAATATAGTCTGGGCTCAAATCAAATTAAAGCAAGGGCAAAGTGGCGCCAGTTCTGGCCTCAAGGCTTGGGTGCAGCCGCAAATTACCATAAAAGGCGCTTACCCAGCATTATTGATATAATAAAATCAATATGTTATACTGATATGTAATCAATTGAAGAAGATAGGTATATGTTAGCAGATAGCACAAAGAAATCGGCAATCCTTATTGTTGAAGGTAAAGAGCAAAATTTAGCTTTTATTAATGATACTTTGCGGGCTGCAGATTATACTAATATCTTTCTAGCCCAGAACGGGAAAACAGCCCTAGAAATCCTTGATAAAAATAACATCGATCTTATATTGCTGGATTTGACCTTGCCTGATATGAACGGTATCGACGTATGCAAAGCGATCAGATCTAATAATAAATCTAAGAATATTCCTATTATTGTGCAAACTGAAATAAGTAATTTGCCTGATAAACAATCAGCTTTTAAACATGGGGTTTCCGATTTCCTTAGTAAGCCTGTTGATGTTAGTGAATTGCTGGCTAGAATCAATGTGCAGCTCCAACAAATGTTGCTTATTCACAAGCTGGAGAATGCTTATTCACAAATGGAAACCGAGATGGAAGAAGCGCTATCGGTGATGGAATCGATTCTGCCAAAACAGGAGTTTCTGGCTAGGATTGCGCAAAAATACAGTATGACAATCGATACGCTTTTTAAACCTTCCTCCAAACTTGGTGGAGACTTTTACGATATAATGGAATTCGATGATAACAAGCTTGGCCTTTGTTTATGGGATTTTTCCGGTCATGGTATGGCAGCAGCCATCAATACTTTTAGACTTTATAGCATCATAAATAACGGAGAGCACTGTATGGTGAGAGCTCCAGGCACATTCTTATCGTCAGTAAACACCATTCTCTTTAAAATGCTGGAGCGCCAGTATTTTGCAACTATGTTCTATGGGGTGCTCGACCCCGTGCAGCTAACCCTTGATTTTTCATGTGCTTCTTGTCCACCTCCATTGCTACTTTCATTTAGCAAAAAGCAGTACCAGCTTTTAAACTCGAAAGAGTTTCCACTTGGCATTATCGGCAATCATGAGTATAAAGCTCATACAATAGACCTTAACCAATGGGACGCCATGTTGCTTTATAGTGATGCCCTGATTGAAACATCAAATGAAAATAATACTTTCTTAACAATTGAAGAATTGGCGCAAGCTCTGGTAGATGATCAAGCTGCTTCTAAGGACGCTAAATTTCTTAAGAAGCTCATATTAGATAAGTTTAGCAAAGACCGACTACAAAATTTGAAGGATGACTTAACCTTTAAATTGATCACATTTAAGCATACGGCAGAATTATGATAGCAAATATTGGCTGTGATATTGTTCGTGTTGGCCGAATTAAGCGCTCAATAGATTTATATGGAGCTAGATTTTTAAAAAGAATTTTCTCTGATACTGAGATTATGAATGCCCCAGTTCACCCCAAAAAACAATGTGTTTACTTTGCAAATCGATTTGCTGCCAAAGAGGCATTTGCTAAATCCTTAGGCACTGGTATAGGTGAGGCTGTCCATTTTAATGAGATTGAAATCCTCAACCATCCTTCGGGGCAACCCTATATCAGATTTCCAGAAAGGTTGGGTCAAATGAGAGTGCATTTAAGTATTTCTGACGAAGACAGTTATTCGCTTGCCTTTGTTGTTATTGAAAAAGTATCAAAATCTAAATAATTCAACAATTTTAATATAAATTAACCTTTTGTTAGGGTTTTTTATATAATATCAATCTTATCCAATATTTTCAAAGTGGAGGGGTTATATGGCTGTTATTTCAGATTTGACAAGTACTATAGGTGTTGCGGTGGGAAAAATTGCCCTTTGTTATATACTTCCAAAAACTGCTAACCTGCTTTTTGGTAATAGAGAAATACTTCTTATGCAAAGCCTAGAACAGGACTTAAATTCGCAAAATATAGCGATTAAAATCCCGCTTTTTGCAGGCTGTGCTTTAGGATTATTCCATACGGAAGTTGTTTCCATCATAACTGGCGCCAAGGATTATGCCGAAAAGGTCATTGATACATATTATGAGCATCCGAAGGCAGTCGAAACCAGTGCACAACCGGAACCTCAGCAGTCTGATTCTCCTAAAGAGGTAAGTATTCATCTTCATCACAACACAAGTTATGAAGAATTGATTTGCGAATGCCGGGCTCCTGACGGCATGCACGCTGATTTCAACTTATGAAAAACGCTTTTAAAATGTTAAAAACTATTTGCAGATAAGAAGCCTATTTGTACTTGACTTTTGGGCGTATTGCGGGTAAAAGTTTAGCACATTAGTAAATGTTGGTAAATTAAATGTTCGCAGTTATAGAATCAGGTAACAAACAATATCACGTTAAAGCTGGCGATGTGATTAAAATTGAAAGGATTGCCGGTGAAGTTGGAGCTAGCCATGTATTTGAGCAAGTTCTTATGGCCAAAGGTAAGGTTGGTAACCCAACGCTTTCTGGTGCTAAGGTTTCTGCGGAGATTCTTGAGCAAAGCCGAGCTGATAAAGTTATTGTTTTTAAGAAGAAACGCCGGCATAATTACAGACGCAAGCGTGGGCATAAGCAGCATATCACTGTGCTACGTATAAAAGAAATTAACGCATAAATAATAGGTTTAGAAAATGGCAACGAAAAAAGCGGGTGGTAGTTCCAAAAACGGACGCGATTCAGCAGGTAAAAGACTAGGTGTGAAGATGTTTGGTGGGCAAAATGTTATTCCTGGGAATATAATTGTCAGGCAACGTGGTACCAAATTCCATCCGGGCACCGGTGTGGGTATGGGGAAAGACCATACTATTTTTGCCATTGTTCAAGGAACTGTTGAGTTTAAAGCCAGGTCAGGTAACATCCAGTACATTAATGTCATCCCTGCATAGTGAATTAAATGGGTCTGTAGCTCAGGTGGTTAGAGCGCACGCCTGATAAGCGTGAGGTCGGTGGTTCAACTCCACCCAGACCCACCATTTATATTTATGAAAAACAACCCAGAGCGAATTGCCAAAGTAATAGCAAGATCGGGAGTATGTTCGCGTAGAAATGCAGAGGTACTGATCTCGGAGGGCAAGGTAAAGGTCAACGGCAGTACCATAACAGAGCCTGGCACTAAGGTAAGTGCAGAAGATACTATTACCGTAAACGGCAAACCTCTAAGACAAGCAGAAAAGACAAGGCTATGGCTATTTTATAAACCCAAGGGTACGATCACTTCTAGCCACGATCCTCAGGGACGGCAGACAATTTTTGACCTTCTGCCTAAGGCGATGCCTCGGGTAATAACTATTGGCAGGCTTGACTATAATACCGAAGGCCTCTTGCTGCTGACCAATGATGGCGAGCTGGCTCGCACTATGGAGCTGCCTAAAAACCAGGTGGTGCGCGAATACCGGGTGCGCATCTTCGGAAAGCTCTATAAGGACATAATCGAGAGGCTAGCTGCCGGCGTAACTGTTGAAGGCATAAATTATGCTGGTATTGATGCCGAGCCTGAAACTTCAAGCAAAGGCTCAAACACCTGGATCAAGGTTAAGCTTAGGGAAGGCAAAAACCGTGAAATCCGCAAGGTATTTAGCCACTTCGGTTTAGAGGTAAACCGCCTGATCAGGGTAGCCTATGGTAGCTTTGCGCTGGAAAACCTCAAGCTTGGTGAGGTTCGAGAAGTTGACCAGGAAAGAGTTCAGCAGCTAAAAATTGATTTAACAAAAGCGTCATATTAACCTCATGATCGCATCATGATTCTTTTTAGTGCAATAAACTCAAATCCTTATTCCATTTGCCAAACTGACGTTAAGCTGTGCCCGATGCTTTGTGCAAAACGTTCCACCCATGATGCTTGTTTTGGTTGCAAAGCTTGCTGCAGCAATTCTACTATTGAAGTATGATTAAAATAGCTAGCCATGACCATAGGTGTAAAGCCTTTACCGTCTGGCAAGTTAGCATTGGCTCCTTCTTTTAATAATAGCTTTACCATTGCAATATCGCCCTTGGTAACGGCGACTATCAGGGGTGTCAGGCCTTTGCGATCTAGCAAATTAGCATTGGCTCCTTCTTTTAATAATAGCTTTACCATTGCAATATTGCCCTTGCTAGTGGCGTTTGTCAGGGGTGTCCAGCCATCGGAATCTACTAAATCAATTTTTGCACCTTTTTCCAATAATAGCTTTACCATTGGAATATTGCCAGTAAAAACTGCTGATGTAAAAGGAGTAAAGCCTTTGGGGTCTGCTAAATCAATTTTAGCCCCTTTTTTCAGTAACAGCTTTACCATTTCAACATTGTCCTTGGAAACCGCGGTTGTCAGTGGTGTCCATCCATTGGGGTCTGCTAAATCAATTTTAGCCCCTTTTTCCTCTAGTAAGAATTTAACCATTGCTTTATTCCCATCCCTGCAAGCCTTTATTAAAGGTGTGGGTCTATTATTTTGAGTTGAATTCCAGTCAATATCATTTGTCGAATAGCGTATCAAATCTTGAAAGCTAAACTTGTCAAATTCATAGTAGATTGCCAGCTCCAGTATTTTAGATTTAAGCACGGACTCGTTAGATGTTTTGAATATACCAAAATTGGGGTCAAATAATTCATATTCAGTTTGCTTACCTGCTCTGGAAATAGTAGTGAATGCAATCTCATGCGCAAGATGACTATTTCCCATGCAGATGCCTATAGTAGTTAAATGCTGCAATCCAGCCTTCTGTACTAAGCTCCTAATTGTATTATCTTGCAGTTCTTGAATATTCTTGTATTCTATCTTATCAGGTGTTAACTGAGTAAATAGCAGTTTTTCAAAATAGGCCGTATGTAATTCTGGTGCTTTTATTTTTGCTTTAAGAAATTTTATAAAGCTTTGCCCACTTGGGTTTTGAACATACATAGCATAAAATGCGCTCAATCCAAGGCACATACCTGACTCACTCATTAAAACTCCAGCTATTTTTCTGGGTGAAACCCCGTCTGAATTTTTAGTAAGCGATGATTGGCAAAAATATTCCCAGGTAAATGGGGCAATAATATCTAAATTTATGTGTGCCAATACATATCTAAGCTCTCTATAAATAGATTGCTTTAGTAGCTTTACTGGTTTCAATAGGTCGTACATAATATAATGCAAGTAACAATTAAGTAGTAATTTATTATATCATATAAATATTACAAAAATATTAAGTGGCAGCGTTTTTTTTATTAACAATATGCTGCTTTGCCTATGGTTGTGTGTTGACTTTAATTACCATCGATTTTCAGGTAAAGCTTATCATTATCAAATTTGATTTCATGAAACTTGCTCAGGAATGACATGCCGAGCAGAGAGCTTGTTACAGCCGAATCGGTAACAAAAACCCTGAAGTCCTCCATTGATACGGACTCAATGCTGATATTGGCGCGTGCGCCATAGGCTATCGCAACGCCATTGGCTGTTGAGAATTGCCGTATATCCCCAGATGGTACAACGTGGGCTGTATTTGCATCACTTTGCGTCAGCATAACCTCTGAAGCTCCGGTATCCACAAGAAATCTAATACTTTTCCCATTTACCTGGGCATAGATATGATAGTGTCCATCATCACTTTTGTTCACAATAATATACCCACCTTCAATATGTGATCGGGCTGGTATGAGATCTCCCAGCACCCGGTCTTTAACCGAAGCGAAATCCTGGCGGTAAGAATAACCTAGAATTAAGGCAAATGCTATAGTCAGCCAAATCAGAATATAACTCGCAGTTTTATTAAGGCTAAGGCTGCTTCTGGCATATAAGCTTATAATCAGTGAAGCAAGAAATATTAGCCCTATTACCAGCTGGATTTGTTCGCCCGTTTCCATATTATTGAATCAACCCCAAGCCACGCATGTAATTGTCGATGAAGTTTTCAACCAGAGCCTGCGCAGATTCAGAACCAGCACGGTCAAGCTTTCCTTTAATCGAAAGTGCGCAGATTCCGTGTATGCCTGCCCAAAGCACCATTATGACGGACTTGAGCTGAGCTTCATCCATGCGAGGGGCTATCTGTGAAATTGATTTCCCTACTATAAGGTAAAGTGAATTTATTTTCTCCATATACCACTTAGGCATTACGTGCTCAGGTGGAAACCGGTATTCAAAAAGCATAGACCATAGATTGAAGTTGTCTTTGCTAAATTGAATATACGCGTGCGCTAAAGCTCTTACTGACTCCTTAGCCTTTGAGTGGTCAAGAGCTTTATTGAGTGTGAAGTGTAACTTTTCAATAGTCCGCGCATTGATATGAACGAAAATATCATCGAGGTTCTTATATATATTATAGAGTGTGCCTACGGTATAGCCAATTTGTGCCGCGATCTTTCTAGTACTTATATTAGTATAGCCTTCTTTTTCCATAAGCTCATATGCAGCTTCTATGATCATCTTGCTAAGTTCATCATAGGAATGGTCTCCACGTCTACCCATAACAGCAACCGTTTAAAATTTTTATAACATTGCACTTTAGCACAGGTGTAATCCTGTGGCAATAATATAAACACGATTTAAAAAATGATTTACTCTGCTCGATAATTTAAAAAAATAATTAATTATTCCGGCTCGCATGTTTGAAATTCTATACATCTTGCCAGCTTTTAATATATACGCCCTAAAGTTAACTCTATTGATCAGTGATTATGGTAAGTCTCCTAGAGTTTTTCAAAGCACTTCTCCTGATTAAGTCGAGAATAATGCATATAGTATTTATGGCTAGGCCAATGAAGAAAGGCTCTATAAATTCTGGATAGCCGAATATCTGCCAAAGCACCATTGCCATAAAAGTAATTATAATAATTTTAAATATACTGTCTCCAGGCAATGCCTGCTTTAAAGTTAGTCCTAGAATTGTGGGCAGCAGCATGCACGCAAGAAAGAATGATTCGGTAAGCAGCCAGACTTTTTCGATACTTCCATTAAAAAACCTACTGGCTATGATGGTGATAACTGCCGTCACCACTATGCAAAAGTTGCGTGAAGTATTGCTGTGTGCGAGCTTGTTGAAAAGGTCGTACGAAATCACGCTGCTAGAGATAAACAAGAAAGAATCAATAGCTGAAAAAACTGTGATGAAAATACTGGCCAGGAAAAAACCCCGCAGCCCCTCAGGAAGTATTGTGATCGCATAATCCATAAAAGCATTGGCTGGTGCTGCATCAGGCATATGAGCCCGCGCGTACATACCAGCGCAGGTAGTCAGAATGTCAGAGATCACCCAAAAACCTATTGAAATATAAATGCCTGCCCGGGCAATTTTCGTCGTCTTAGCTGCAAAGCAACGCTGGTAAAAAACCGGGCTGAGCAGGGTGGTACTGAAGGCAACCAGCATCCAGACTATGACTACTTGAAAACTGTGATTACCCTGTAGGGAAAAATGCGAATAGGGAAGGGTGCGCGTAAGGTAATCCAATCCTCCAAAACTATAGTAAGAAACCGCAACAACTGAGCCAATTGCTGTAAACATACCTATAAATTGCAGCACATCCGATATAATGGTAGCTCGCATGCCGCCTTTTAAACAATAGATAGTTGCAGCCAAAATCCCCAGGGTAATCGCCAGGTTAAGTGAAATACCTGTGAATCCACTGATAAAAAGGCCAATGGCAATGGCATATGGAATTGGCAGGGTTTTTACAAAGATCAGAAGTGCCGTTGCCCAGGCCGACTTCTTGCCGTACATCTGGCCAATGAGCTCGGAGAAAGAAAGCGCTGCACTCGCTTTTGCCCGCCGTACAAAAAACTGCGCAAAGATCGCAGCTGCCAAATACCAGAAAAACCCCTGAGTGATAAAGTTATAAAGGCCATGCTCAAATGATATTTGGGTAACTCCAAATATACCGCTGTACCAGGTGGCGACCAGTGTGGTTACAAACATGGGCAGAGTGAGGGTTCTGCCCATCACCATGTATTCTACAATACTATTGTTATTTTTATTGGCTAACCGCCGCCAGATTAAGAAGGCAAAGGACATCACTAAGAGTGCAATAAAAACACACCAATCCAGTTTACTAAGTTGTGCTGCCCAAGACATAAAACCTTGCTAAAGTGTAAATTATAGCGCAAATATAGTCATTTGCAAAGCGGGATTACTTATTTATCACACGCACTTTTTTGAGTGTTTTTCCTAGCCATTTATTTAACTCTTCCTGAGGCAGAGGATCAAAAAAGCTGCTGGGGATGGAACCTCTGCCTTTTGCGAGTCCCACACTACGCCTTCGGCTTCGTGTGGCTTACGCCAGTTTAAACTCTCTCTTTGGGATTTTATTTTATTAAAGCCAGACTAACCGAAGACGATTAGGTGTAGTAGTGTCGCCCCGAAGCCTTGGCGAAGGGGGACCAAGAAAAGTGTGGCAAACCAGTCTTGAGGCTTGA
>JABDBN010000032.1 GCA_013288625.1 Alphaproteobacteria bacterium
GCATTCAGGGCATAGGCATCATGAGCATCACAAGCATAGAGGCAATGAGCACAAGGAGCATGAGCATAAGCATCATGGACATCATAAAGATAAGGGACACCATAAGGACAAGGGTCACGACAAGGCAAGCAAGGATATGAACATGCATGATAAAGCCAAAGCCTTTGATTTTATCAAGAGCAAAGGGGTGGACGCGGGTAATGTAGCTACAATCAAAGCCATGTACGACGCACTGGGCAAAGAAAAAATAACAACTGTTCAAGAGGTACATAAACTCTCAGTAGAAGCGCATGATATGGAAGTTCTAATGAACCTTCCTGCAGATACCGTCAAGCAGCTCATGCATGCAGCTCACTCCCATGCAGTAAATCACAACATTGATGCGCCAGATATCATGCATGAAATCGACCACTTTATCAAAGCGGAACATCATGGTACATATGCAGGCAACACTATAACTAATGCTGATCTAGTGACGGCAGTAATAACCGAGGGTTGGCAAAATATCGATAACTAACAATATTAACGAGAATAAAATTCGATCACCAGGTTTGGTTCCATATTAACCGGGTAAGGCACGTCGCCTAAAAGCGGCATACGGTTGTATTTCACTGTCATTTTCTTGCTATCAATTTCCAAGTATTCAGGATCTGGACGCTCATTACAAGGGTGGTCAGCCATAATACCGCCTAATCGTTCGCGAGACTTTTCTCTGACTTCCACAACCTGACCAGGCTTCACCCGATAGCTTGCGATATTCACAGGTTTACCATCTACAAGGATGTGCTTATGATTTACAATCTGGCGGGCGGCAAATACTGTAGGTGCGAACTTAGCGCGGTAAACAATTGCATCCAAGCGGGATTCCAAAAGGCCGATCATATTCTCACTGGTATCGCCTTTCCTGCGGGCAGCTTCCTGATATATACCACGGAACTGGCGCTCATTGATACTTCCATAGTACCTTTTCAGCTTTTGCTTAGCCTGAAGCTGGATACCATAGTCAGTCGGCTTTTTGTAGCCGGTGGTACCATGTTGCCCAGGAGGGAAATTTCTACCAACTACAGGGTCTTTCGGGTTACCCCAAAGGTTAACTCCAAGGCGGCGGCTGATGCCAAATTTTCTATTATTACGTTTTGTCACTGTATATAATACATACTGGTTAAATCTTGAGCCCTTATTTATAACGCCATAGGCGCTTTATGTCAATAAATAAAGAAACTATACCTGTGAAAATTTTATTGAGGGCATAAACGCGATGCTATAAGCCAGCTTTGCTGGAACATTCATGTATAAACTTCCCCACCCGCAAAACTTCTTCCAGACGGCGGTCTAGGAAGTCAAGCGTATCCTTGTGGCCTTTAGAATCATCCTTCAGAAAGTGGAGTAGAGTACTGGAATAAACTCCAGCCAGCAGGCTGCGTTTGCTGTAATAATTAAAGTCAATGGATCGGTCATTCCCTGCTACATGCCAGATAACATCGACTGTCCGCCAGACAAAATGGCTGGCTTGCGCTAGGTTCCAGGGCAAGGCAAGATATGCAACCGTGCGCCCTGCAACCAGCTTGTGTTTGGCCAGCAACTCAAAACGCCGCACCAGCACTTCTCTAATGCGGGCGGTAATTCTGGTCTCCTGCAGCTCGCGGGCAAGCATTTGCTTATCCAGCATCACCAGATAATAATCGAGCGCTTCCATGGCACCACCAGGAAAAACTAGCAAAGCATACCCGGCATGATGACCGGCTTTCTTAGCCCCATACTCAAGCGCAGATTCACTCCAGCCGTCAAAAGGCACGGCTTCGAGAATCTTCTCCAGCAACTTATGTTTAATTTCTTCTTGCACCTATACGACTTTGCTATGTAAAATGACAAGAACGAATTTAAGCTTAGATGATGAATATTTCAATACCAATTCACCATGAACAAGATTTTATTGGCATGCGCAAGGCAGGTCGACTTGCCGCCGAGGTTCTGGATTATATTACCGACTTCGTAGTTCCCGGCGTAACTACGCTCAAACTCAATGACCTTTGTCATGAGATGATTATCAGCCGCGGCGCCATTCCTGCCCCGCTTCATTACCAGCCCCATAAAGGCATTACACCCTATCCCAAATCGGTATGCACCTCAGTCAACCACGTGGTGTGCCATGGCATTCCCAGTGAAAAAAAGCTGAATGATGGGGATATTGTAAACATTGATGTTACAGTCATTTTAGATGGTTATCATGGCGATACCAGCCGCATGTATCTGGTGGGAGATAAAGCTACGATCAAGGCGCAGGGAGTAGAAGCACGGAGATTGGTTAAGGTCACATACGAAGCAACAATGCTTGGCATTAAACAAGTACGCCCAGGAGCCAATCTTAACGAGATCGGAAAAGCTATTCAGAAGCATGTCGAAGACGCTGGATTTTCTGTAGTTAGGGATTTCTGTGGCCATGGCATTGGCAAGGTTTTCCATGCCCCACCCAGTGTGGTCCATTATTACGATAAGAGCCTTACTCTTATTCTGAAGCCCGGGATGTTTTTTACCATTGAACCAATGGTAAATGCCGGCCGCTTTGAAACCAAAACCCTGCAAGACGGATGGACGGCAGTCACTTCTGATAAAAAACTTTCGGCTCAGTTTGAACATACCATAGCCGTAACAGAGAACGGCTATGAGATATTCACCCTCTCCCCTAAGGGATTCACCCAACCACCCTACGCCTTTGGCTTCGGGTGACTTACGCCAGTTTATACACTTACTATAGGATTTTATTTTACTAAAGCCAGTCTAACCGAAGACAATTAGGCGTAGGAGTGTCCGACGTAGCCTTGGCGTAGGAGTGTCCGACGTAGCCTTGGCGTAGGCGGACGGGAATGTATACCTTCGCCAAGGCTTCAGTATACACTACTGGCTCTAACTCGCTTCAGGCATGCCGCCCGAAGCTCGAAGAGCGCAGGGTAGCAGAACTAGCTGTTATAAAATTCTCACTGGTATTTTGTGGGTAGCGCGACACTATAACTATTCCACGCTCATCGCGTAGGTTCACCACCAAATTATCAGCATCGTCAACCTGTGAAGCAACCCATACTCTGGTGCCTTGCTTGAGAGAGGCTCCAAGCTTTTCAAGCAGGAATGCGTTCCAGATCACAACTTTCAGGAATTTAGCACTCTTAAGCATACATGGTGAATTAGCAGGCATAGACTGTAATCTATTGATCTCTACAATAATCACACCGTACTTTTGTCCGGTTTCCGAACATCTGATCTCAATATCATTTTCAAGATTTCCACAAATATCAGCGTATAATTTATTTTGCATATATACCTCACATTTTGAATATTTGTAATAAAAAAGGATATCATTTCCAAAAAATTAACTGGGTATAATCAACGCTATTAACTAAATAATTAATCCTTCTGTAACGGTTGAATTATACCACTAGATCAAATCAGCTGCAAGCGCTTTGATATAGAGACTTGGTATAACCTGCAGTTAATCCTCTACATGTAGCAAAACTAGTTGTGAAAATGCAGATATGCCCTTATTATTGGGGAAAAGCAGTCCAATTAAAGAGTCTCAATGCAAGCACTTATAGAACAAGCTCTCAAAAGCAATGCCTGGCCTTTTCAGGAAGCCCGCGCCATTCTAAAAAAAATTAACCACAAGGTGCCGAAAAAAGGCTATGTGCTTTTTGAAACCGGGTATGGCCCCTCTGGCCTACCCCATATAGGCACTTTTGGGGAAGCGGTTCGCACAACCATGGTGCGCAAAGCCTTTGAGCTTATCTCCGACATCCCAACGCGCCTGTTTTGCGTCTCTGATGATATGGACGGCATGCGCAAAATTCCTGACACCTTCCCAAATAAGGAGGCTTTTCTCCAATATATGGATTTGCCACTAACTGCCGTGCCCGATCCCTTTGGTACCCACGAAAGCTACGGAGCTAATATGAATGCGCGCATGCGGGCCTTCCTGGATAAATTTGGATTTGAATATGAATTCCTCAGTTCAAGCGAATGCTACAAGCGGGGCGATTATAATGAAGCTCTGCTGAAGGTTCTGGATAAATACGAAGATGTTATGGCAATCATGTTGCCTACACTGGGTGAGGAGCGGCAAAAATCCTATAGCCCCTTCCTGCCCGTTGACCCGGAAAGCGGAAAAGTGCTACAGGTTGCAGTTTTGGAAATCGATAAAAAACAAGGTACGATCACTTACAAAAACCCAAACGGCAACCTGATTACCTCAGAAGTTACCAATGGCAAGTGCAAGCTCCAATGGAAGCCGGACTTTGGCATGCGCTGGGCGGCTTTCGATGTTGACTTTGAAATGTATGGCAAGGATCATCTCGCCAATGGTCCGATCTACACTAAAATCTGTCAGACCATAGGCGGCAAGCCCCCTCATCAAATGTTTTACGAGCTTTTCCTCGACGACAAAGGCGAAAAGATCTCTAAATCCAAAGGCAACGGTTTAAGCATAGATGAATGGCTGCGCTATGGCACCCAGGCCAGCCTTTCTTACTTCATGTTCCTTTCCCCACAAAAAGCCAAGCGGCTCTTCTTCGATGTCATACCGAAATGCGTAGATGAATACCTGAGCTTCATCAAAAGCTATCCGACTCAGGAACCCGATAAACAACTGGAGAACCCGGCTTTCCATATTCATGAAGGCAAGCCTCCCGTAGCCAGTTCTCCTGTCAGTTATTCCATGCTTTTGAACCTGGTCAATGCCTGCAATACTGAGGATGCCAACGTGCTTTGGGGATATATCCGCCATGTTGCTCCTGAAGCCACCAGTGAAAACTGCCCAATGCTTGCGGAAATGATGAACCGCGCGATCAATTATTACGATGACTTTATCAAGCCGCATAAGAAATACAAGGAACCATCTGCTGAGGAACGCAAAGCGTTGCATGATCTCGTAACTAAATTCACCGGACTTACCCAGCAGACCCCACCGGAGGAAATCCAGAACCATGTTTATAACGTGGGCAAAGAGCATGGCTTTGAAATCAAAGACTGGTTTACTGCGCTTTATCAGATTTTACTCGGGTCATCCCAGGGCCCAAGGTTTGGGTCATTTGTGGCACTTTATGGGGTCGATGAAACCATAAAGCTTATCAACAGTCGCATTGCATGAAGCTCCTCGCCTTTGATACCTGTTGTGGTTATTTCTCGCTAGTGCTGGTAGATGGCAGCACTGTCATATACAGCTATGAAACTGCCACCATGCATGAGCAATCCGCCCGGCTGGTTGCCGAAATCGAGAAGGGTTTGGCGGCCTGCAGCATGACCTACAAGGATTTAAGCCACATTGCAGTGACCATAGGCCCTGGCAGCTTTACCGGCATCCGCATTGGGCTGGCCACAGCCCAGGGCATGGCATTGGCGCTTAATATCCCAATCATCGGCATCACCACCCTAGAGGCTTTGGCCTTTGGTAAACCTGACAAAGTTATTGCCACACTGGATGCCGGCCGTAGCCAATACTATTGTCAGCGCTTTGAAGGTGGCATAGGAGATCCTCCAGCACTGCGTTCGGCGGAAGAAATACTAGGTTTCACAGATTATCAAATTGTCGGGGCACTGGGCGCAGATAAAACGCTGCCTCATGCCAGTAATGTAGCACAAGCAGCGTTACTAAAAATTGCTCGCAATGAGATTATTCCCCGTCCTGAACCCTATTATATCCGCGATCCTGATGCTGTGAAAAAGCTATAGTTATAAGCCGCGGCCTGCCTTGTCTGCCCTAGCAGTTTTTTTTGCAGCTGCATCCGTCTTTTGAGCCTCTGCTTGCTCATCATAAGTTTTCTTTAAATTCTCTTTGAGAACACCAGTGGTTTCTTTGGTCAGTGCCGCATAAGCATCTGACCTTGGCTTCACCACGTGAGACTGATCCACGTTTACTGTTGCCCCAAATGCGCTCTTGGTTTGATTCTCTCCGCTTTCACGCGCAGGAGCTTCTCCCTTTATTTTTGCGGCGAAGTCCTGCCCCGCCTCCTTAACCCCTAGCCCAATAGTGGCGGCTCCGCTTTGCACCCCATTTGCTATAGATTTAAAGCCATTTTCTGCGCGCGCAAACTGTTTTGTACCCTGTACAACACCTTCTGTGACCACAGCTGATGCCAGCACCACATTCCCTGCGCCTCTGCATAGCTGGCCTAAACCCAAACCACCACCTTTACATTCACTTAGTGTATTGCCAAGTTCTTTTAATTGCGTACCCGTTTCTTTCACCATTTCTACAGGCACCATGGCCACGTTAGCCACAGTTTGCGTAACCCCTCTCCATGCTGCCCTCCAGGACGAATAAGCTAATGGGTTGCTGGCAAGCCTGCCTATCGCACCGACTGTGGAAAATGCTTCTTGTCCTACGCTACCTATCTTATCAACCCCCTTGGCCACAACGTGCAGAGGGCCGGAAACACATTTAAGCGCTCCTGCGATAAGCTGTGAGACTACAGGAATTCTTGTTTTAACCATCCAGTTAGCGACCCCATCCAGGCCATTGGCAAGATTGTCTATAAACCCACTCACAACTTTACATACTCCATTAACCACCCCACCAACAAAATTACACGTAGCGTTGATAAGGTTTCCTACGCCTTTAAAAGCATCTTTTACCATTCCTGGCAAACACCTTACCACTTCATAAACACCAACAAGCAATGGGAAGGCGCCTGCTGTAAAAAGCGATAAAAATGGATGGTCCTTGATAAAATTGCGCATTCCATAGAAGGCATTGGACGCAGGTTTTCTGAATACATTCCCTGCAGGCGACCAAAAATTATAGCTATCATGGGTTTTGCCTTTCCCATCTGTTATATAGCGATTTTTACGGAACTCATCTCTGGTCTTGCTCGCTATATCGGCAAGCCCTGCACTGGCCGGCTTGCGGTCAGCAGCTTGCTCAGGCTCTGGCTCTGGCCGAGCAGCTATCGCATTTTTTTACAGCGTCATTTACTAGATTATCAAGTGTTTTAAAATGTAAGGGATCTGCTTGAGCTGGATTACTTTCTATAAATCCGTGGTAATCTGCTCTATCTTTAAGAGCCTTTCCAAGAGCTACTTCTTCCTTGCTTGCTGGCTTCATAGCTGCTAAAACAGCTGCTTGCGCTTCACTTGCCGCCTTTGCTTTTTCTGCGTCTGGGGAGCTATCATACTCCTCTCTAGCCTTCGCTGCTGCAACTTGTAACTCAACTAAATCAGGCATAACACTTCTCCCACCGAATTATTGAGGGGTTATCTGCTTATTCTTTCCTCTCCTCTTTCTTTCTTTCTTACTTCTTCAGCTTCATGGCGAACCTTATCAACTTCAGCCTTTTTCGAAGCTGTCATTAGCGAGGTATTTATTTTTGCGTCTTTTATAAGCTCATCAACATCCACATGATCAGGCCCAATTTTCATAGCACTCACTTTATTCCCAGTCTCTTTATTTGGCATTAAAAAGAATTCAGGAGCCTCTTTAAGACTAGGTTTACTATGAGGATTAGCTCCCCCTTCATCTATAGTATGAGGTTTAATACCTTCATAAATAGTTTTCGCTCCGACTCCCATCCCTGCTGCAATTACTGTACCACCTTCTTTTCCTTTACCTTTCGCAAGCAGCTTTGTTCCTACACCACCTGCTTCAATACTTACGCCTACTGCAGCCAGCACATTACCACCTACTTTTATCGCATTGCTCACAACAGGTATATTAGCAGTATTTGCAAATTGGTTTAATTGCAATCCAGTTTCTTTAACCACCTCACCTACCCCTTGAATCACTGTAGCGTAAGTACCAACTAAATTTTGTCCTACTCCTTTAATTGCTTCTTTAGGGTGCACGAACACCTGACACGCGGAACCTGCTATTGCACACGCATTTTGGGCAACGCTTCCTGTCGCATCAAGCGCCTTTCCAGTAACATGACACACACCGGCAACAGCTTTGAATATGGTAGAAAGAGTCCCAAATGTTGCACTATAAAGAGCTTGTCCTAACTTACTGTTCCATTCTTTATCATCAATTCCTTTACTAACTGCAGCAAAAAATATACTGAATGCTTTAGGTACAAATGATGCCAGTTTGCAAGCCCCATTAATAACCAAACCAGTACCGTTACATGCAAAGCTTAGCAGATTAGAAACTGCTTTAAACACATCCCTTATAATTGGAGGAACTTGCAGGGTTCCCAGATGTAAAAATGGAAATCTAAAGTCCACTTTAAAAGGAAGAATATGGTTTAGAATATTCACCGGCAACCCGAGTAGTACTATAACTGGTACAAGATATGGTTTTATATTCCATGCATACCTAATCTGCTCCACCATATCCACAATAGGTCTGGTAAGTATACTATGGGCTGGATTCCAGAAATTATAAATAAAGTGTTGGGTTACAGCTCCGGTAGTACTAGTTTTCCCAGACATGTATCCGTGGTGCATAAATTCACCAACAGTCTTGTCATAAAGCGATAGCTCGTCTGCTTTCTCTAAGGCGACTTGAACACTCTTGTTAAGCGGCTCAACTTGTGCCACTTCACCTGGATCTAAGTTTGCACCTTTCGCAACGTGCTCAATGCCTTCCCAAAAACGTGCACGCGCTTCAAGGACGGTTAGAACTGCCTCCTCCTTTGGCTTATCCGACGGCGGCAATGCATCATAAAGTAATTGTTGTTTCTCAACTGCAGCCCTTGCAAATTTGGCTAGCGCATCTATATAGCCTTGTGCGTTTGTAGGTACTGTAGAGGTCAAATCAGGATAATGAGTTCTATACTGACCCATTACATTATTAAACCTTTTATTAGCTTCTCGCGCATCAGCTCGCAATTCATCTATAGTTGGATTTGCTGCTGGTGCTGCTGCCCCTACTCGTGGTATTGCAGCGTCATGGGCAGCTTCCGCAGTTTGCACTTCTGCAAGGTTGCTAGCAAAATGCCCAGGATTACTATACAGAGTATTAAGTGCATCACTATAGCTTTTAGCTCTTGAGTCATAAGCACTAAATAAAGTCGCATCCGCTGCACTTGGGGTTCCCATACGGTCTAGATGTTCCATAACATCTTTTTGAGCCAAAGCAACGTTGTGAGCTAGAGATGCCATAGCCTCATATTCACCTGCAGTAGTGGGAGGACTTACAGAATAATGCGCATTATACACTCCAGCAAAAGCAACTCTCGCCTCCTGCACTCTAACTCTCAATTCTTCAAGCGTTGGTGAAGCTGAAACGGCAGAAGGTGGAGGAACTGATAGTACAGCAGTGTCAATGGCTGCTATATTCGCGGTTGCTGTTGCTGCAGCTCCGGCGTCAGCGGGAGCTAGCGTTGTGATAGCTGGCTCTTTAGCTATAACATTTTTGTCATGTGCATCTAAGGTACCCCAAACTGTAGCATCAGCTAGATTTATACCAGTAGGGCTTAAAGTCGACGCTCTTGCTGTCAGCTCTGTAAACATTTCCATTTCTGCCACAAATAAGGCATTATTTCTTGGTGTTGCCATTAACACACTCTTCTGTGCATCCCGAGCTTTATTTGCTAAATCGCGTAAATTGACCGTATTAAGCAAAACTTGAGCTGGAGACATGCTTGCATTATATGAAGATTCAAAATCTGCTTTTGTCGTATTATAAAGATCTCTTGCAGCCTTAGCATCAGCTCGTAACTTAACTAAATCTTGTCCTGCCAACATAACACTTCTCCGTAAACTTAACATTAATTCAAGTATAGTTATGATTGATTAATAAAACGTTAACGGGGGTTGGGTTTTATCACTATTTAACCTCACAAACCTCTCCCGGGTAGAAGGGTTTGAAGTGCTCGCGCTCGCGGGGGGGGGAGAGAGCGTCCAGGGCGTCGGATAACTTGTGCATGGGGTGGTTATAGGCTTCATCAGTAAGCTGGAAAACGCCGAAGTGAATCCCCAGGGTTTTAGGCTTACCCAAGTCGATAAACGCCTTCACGGCATCCTCAGGGTTGATATGCACAATTTTCATAAACCAGCGGGGTTCATACGCCCCTATCGGCAATATAGCAATTTTGGGTATGCCATACTTCTCTTTGATTGCCCTAAAAATCCCGCCATCGCCATATCCGGTATCACCGGCAAAATACGCATACCCTCCGGAAGATTGTACTATAAAACCACCCCACAAAGCGCGATTTTTATCCATACCATAACGGGATGACCAGTGCTCTGCCGGTGTGAGAATAATATTTATATCTGGGCTTATTGGATAGTTCTGATGCCAGTCCAATACTACTATATTCGAATTAATCCCCTGCCGTTTTAAAATGACATCATTGCCCAGCGGAGTTATAATCATTGCCTTGTCACGCGCAACTATCGCTTTAAGCGCAACAATATCCATATGGTCATAGTGATTATGGCTTAAAAGAATAGCATCGATTTTGGGCAGATTTTCAAATTTCACTCCGGGCGCAACCACCCGCTTCGGCCCCATTAGCCCAAGCGGTCCAGCTTTCTCAGCATAGACCGGGTCGGTAATTAAATTCATTCCCTGAGTCTGAATCAAAACCGTGGCATGCCCAATCATACTCACCCGAATGTTGTTACCCTCAACTCTGGACGGTGGCATATCCTCAAGTTTATTGCTCAAATGCTCAGGCCAATGCGCTCTGTTTCCCAGCAACCGCCACTTAAGAAAGTCAAGAAGCCCACGGTGGTGATTTTCAGTGTAATTAGAGAAAGTTTTGCCATCAAAATGATCGGTGCTCGGGCCTCTATAATAGATAAAGTGGTGATATTTCAGCCAATACCCTAACACTAAGAGAACCACTAAAGCTAAAAGATAGATGAGTACAAATACAGACATGGGTATTTCAGATAAATGGTTAAAAATACTAAGACCTCTGCATAAGGAGGATTTTTGAGATGATTATTTGTGCGATAGGATCGGAAAGCCGCAGTGTACCGTTATGTACATGAGGACTTGAGAACCGCATCGCGCAAATAAGCGCTCAAAAGGACCCTTATGCAGAGGTCTTATACTTATAGATTAGATTTCTCTTCATTGATAGCAGATTATGCGCTAGAATCATGAACTGAAATTGATTACTAGTAGGGTTAAAATTACAAGAGATCTCGAGATTCCTAGGCATATTGCCGTTATCATGGATGGCAATGGTAAATGGTCGCAACAAAGGTTGCTGCCCAAAACGGCTGGGCACCGAAAGGGCGCAGAAGCGGCAAGAACAGTGGTAAAAGCCTGCCAGAAGCTCGGGGTGCAATACCTCACGCTCTATGTATTTTCCACAGAAAACTGGCAGCGACCAGAAGAAGAGATCAATGGGGTGATGGATCTGCTCAGAGAGTATCTGAAAAACGATGTGAAGAAGCTGGCTCGTGAAAACGTCAAAATTACATTTATTGGCAATCGGGCAAAACTGGCTCCGGACATTCAGGAGTTGATGACGAAGGCAGAAGCGCAAACGCGTGATAACGCATTCCATGTAATACTCGCATTAAGCTATGGCGCGAGGGAAGAAATCAGAGCTGCTGCGGTTAATTTTGCTAAAGATGTAGCCTCAGGTAATGTTGCTGCCAAAGAGGAACTTTTTGAAAATTATTTATTTACCAATGGCTTGCCTGATCCAGACTTGCTCATTCGCTCTGGTGGCGAGTGCAGAATTAGCAACTATCTGCTTTGGCAAATATCCTATGCCGAGCTGTATTTTTGCGACACACTCTGGCCGGATTTTTCCGAAGCCGATCTAATCCAAGCCATCACCGAATATTCCCGCCGCGAACGCAGATATGGAGCCAGGATTTATGAAGAAGCCGTCTAACGTTATAACCAGGACTCTATCAGCGCTCATCTTAGCCCCTTTGGTGTTGCTGGCAATTTATCTGGGCGGCATTGCGTTTAACCTGCTGATTCTGCTTTGTAGCGTGCTGATGGCAGTGGAATGGGGGCGAATCATACGTGCGGCTGAGGCATTAACCCTCAGGCCTCTAGGGAAGCTGGGATGGAACATCTTAGGTTTCTTTTATATTGTAATTCCTTGCGGGTGTTTACTTGCACTCAGACACTTGCCTCAGGGCGAGCTGATAGTAATCTGGATGTTATTCACTATCTGGGCAGTTGATACCGGGGCATACTTTGCCGGCATTACCATAGGGGGCCCAAAGCTTGCACCCCGAATCAGCCCCAAAAAAACCTGGGCAGGGTTGGCTGGCGGCATCCTGGCCGCTATTTTGGTTGGACTTAGCTTTACTCTGCTCGGTATGGAAATCAACGGCAACACCGTTGTAAATAGCGTTATAATCGCATTACTTGCCCAAGGCGGCGACCTTTTGGAATCAGCATTTAAACGGCATTTTAAAGTTAAGGATTCTGGGAATTTGATCCCGGGACATGGAGGCATTTTGGATCGCGTAGATAGCGTTATTACCGTTGCGGTTTACGTGTTTATTTTACAAACCTATAATTAGGTAAGTTATGAAAAATATTCTTATATTAGGAGCTACCGGGTCAATTGGCTGCAGCACCATAGATGTAATCAAGGCTCACCCCAATACCTTTCGCGCCCAAGCTCTGGTCGCCAACACCAACATAAATAAACTCGCGGAACTTGCATTAGATGTGCAGCCTGAGGCAGTTGGGATCTATGATGAAACACGCCTAGATGAACTGAAAACATTGCTGAACGGCAGCGGCATCGCAATCTATAGCGGGAAATCGGGTGTTAATGAGCTGATCGCAAAAGGTTATGACTTAACCATGTCGGCAATTGTGGGCATCGCGGGACTTACGCCCACTATGAATGCTATAAAAAGCTCACGCACCGTCGCACTCGTAAATAAGGAAAGCCTGGTATGTGCCGGCGAACTCATCATGGCTCAAGCCAAAAAATACAACTGCACAATACTTCCGGTCGATTCCGAACACTCTGCTATCTTTCAGGTCTTTGAAAATAACAACTTGCGCCAAATAGATAAAGTGATTCTCACAGCTTCAGGCGGCCCGTTTCGTAAAATGACCGCCGAAGAAATGGCGGTGGTGACACCAGCTGCAGCTATCGCGCACCCCAACTGGAAGATGGGTCCAAAGGTTTCGCTGGATTGCGCCACTCTCATTAATAAAGGCTTGGAGTATATAGAAGCCTGCGTACTTTTCCCTGTGACACCCGATCAGGTCGATGTTGTCATCCACCCAGAATCGATCATCCATAGCCTGGTAAGCTATAAAGACGGCTCAACGCTTGCACAGCTTGGTCATCCCGATATGCGCACTCCAATTTCATTTGCCATATCATATCCGGAAAGGATTGAGATAAAACATAAAACACTTAACCTGCATGAGATTGGAACGCTGAATTTTTCTGCCCCGGATTATAATCGCTTTCCTATGCTAAAAATGGCAATGGAATCCATGCGAGCAGGACTTGCGCATAGAATCATACTCAATGCTGCAAATGAGGAAGCAGGCCAGGCATTCCTCAGCAATAGAATCAAGTTTCCTGATATCGCTAAACTGGTTGGGAATGCTATGGAGCAATCCCCTCATAGAAATCCAGATTCTGTTGAAGAAGTGCT
>JABDBN010000033.1 GCA_013288625.1 Alphaproteobacteria bacterium
GTTGTGATACCTGCAAGTATACTTTCACTTCGTTCTAAAGTTCAGCCGTCATCGGCTCCAAAGCCTGAAGAAGAGACTAGTGTTAGCTTGCTAGATAAATTTATTGGTGAGATGACGGGAAGTGCTGCACGAGATAATAATGCGCTAATGTTATCTTCAGCAAGTTTACTTACACCTGAAACAACTCCTGCAGTTAGTCATCTTAATAGTGTACAGCTGTTAGATCAGTTTATCTTTGAAATGGAACAAAGCATGGGTAATGGAAGATCGCTTTAAAGTCTTCCCTAAATAAAATCTCATGGAGTTATAAAGAAAGACCGTGTAACCTAACCCGTTCATATCCAAAAGAAATGCTCTGAAAATAAGTGATAAATGTTGACAAAAGGCACACATCATTTAATATTAAAATATGCAAGGTAAATTAATGACTTATAGCTTTTCTCTCGAGAAAAATAAGCAACTGAAGCTAGAAAGAAATATTAGCTTTGAGGAAATAATTGCAGCTCTTGAGAATGATAAATTACTTGATGTAGTAGAGCATCATAATAAAAGTAGATATTCAAACCAACAAATGTATGTAGTTGAAATAAATGATTATATCTACTTGGTTCCTTTCATAAAGGATAGTAATGGTAATATATTTTTAAAGACAATATTTCCGAGCAGGAAAGCTAACCGGAGATATAGAAAGGAGGGTAATAAAAATGATTAAGAAAAAAAAGAAACGCATAAGACTTGATACTGAAGAGAAGTATCTTCTAGAAACTTTTGAGAAAGGAGAATGGAAAACAGTTAAAAATTTAGCTAAAGAAAAAGCTTTAGCTAAAAAGGCTGCTTCTAATTATTTACGTAAAGATGCACGCATTAATATTAGGCTCTTAAGTAGTGATCTTGATAGAATTAAACAACTGGCGGCTTACGAAGGAATGCCTTATCAAACCTTAATATCAAGTATCTTGCATAAATACGCTTCTGGACATCTGTAGGCCATCACAACTAGGTGTGATTAAAATCTCATGGAGTTATACTAGTTCCCAGATTAAACAGTACTAGGAGTAAGGAGCGATGTGTAGTAAACCTACATGAGCGACGCGAGCTAAGCCTAGCCATAGCTCGAAGAGCGAAGGCTGGACGAAGTAATGTTTAAAAATGGGAACTAGTATTATAGAGAAATACAGTGTAAACTAATCAGTTCATATTAATACGAATTAATGTAGGTGAGCGTAATGCGTGAGCAAGCAGTAATAGCTAATGACAATGCGAGTAAAGTCAGCAAAACCCTTATGAAGCCGGGTTTGGATAAAAAGCTGCTCGCAGATATCCTAAGCTATGCCCAAGCCGCTTTGTTTAAAGAAAAAGGGCCGATCTGGAACTACCTTACTCAAGACAAAGGATATAATGAGTCGGTTATTCAAACCCTGGAAGTAGGGTTGCTTAATTCTAAACGATTATTAGAGCAGCACCTTAAAGATCGGGGGTGGTCGGATGCTAAGATAAGTGAGATCAGTAAAGCTTTGGGATTGATCGGTAAAACCCATAAGCTCCTGATCTCCTGCAAGAATAGCGATGGTCAGCTTATTGGATTTGCCGCGCGCAATCCATTCTGCAAGGAAGATGACGCCCTAGGCAAATACCTTTATAGCAAAGGTGTGCCGCAAACCGGCGTTTTATTTAATATTCAAAATGCTAAAGGTAAAGAGCTTTTAATTGTTGAAGAACCGCTTGACTGTTTATACTTAAGTGCCAGTGGCTTTGAAAATGTGGTGGCGATCGGGCCTGACTATTCCGATGAAATCCAGTTTGCAAATCTCAAGAAGCTGGGTATTGAGAGGATAACTTTGTTAGATCAGAGCGATCAAACTATTGAATTGATCTTCGATGTTCTCAGCGCAACTGCCCCAAACATTGCCATTCAGGAAATTCTCCTTCCTGATGATATAGAAAACCTGAATAGCTTGCTCAAAGTGCAAGGGTTTGAAGTGCTTAAAGAATTGTATGCCAAATCAGTTCCTGTTAAGTTTGAGGACTAGTTGCAGCTTGACAAAGTGTGCTAATTTGACGATTGTATAACCCTATAATTTTTTGGATATGTTTATGGCTTTAATGCGACTGGTCTATGCGCCGCACCCTATTTTTAAAATGAAGGCTGAACCGGTTGCCGAGGTCAATGACGACATTCGTATGCTGGTAGATGATATGTTTGAAACCATGTACTTTGAAGGTGCAGTTGGCATGGGGGCAAACATGGTAGGAGTTCTAGCCCGTATCGCGATTGTTGACCTGCAAAAGGATGGGGTACGCAAACCCTACACTTTTATCAACCCGGAAATCACCTGGCGATCAGAGGAGATGCAAACATTTAAAGAGGGATCATTGTGTTTCCCAGGAATTGATGCTGATATCACTCGCCCTAAAAGTATCAAAATCAGCTATACTGATTATGATGGAAATAAGCAAGAGCTGAAAGCAGAGGATTCCCTGGCTACAGTTATACAACATGAGGTTGATTACCTCGAAGGTGTAACTTATCTTGATTACCTTTCTAAAATGAAGCGCGATATGCTTTTGAAGAAAATGCAGAAGCGCATGAAGCTGCATCCCCCACATGTGCATGGAGAGCATTGCAATCATTAAATCAGATATGAATGGAGAGTATAGCCATTCTTCCTAAGCCAGCTGCGGGCTTGCTTGTAATCGGGACATACCGTTTGCACCTGTTTCCAGAATTTGGGACTATGGTTCATCTCACGGAGATGGCATAACTCATGAGCAACTACGTACTCGACTATGCTAACAGGGGCAAATATCAGTCTCCAGGAAAATGAAAGATTGCCATTGGTTGAGCAGCTACCCCACCGGCTGCGGGTATCGCGGATGCTGATCTTTCTATATGTAACCCCGAGGGTAATTGAGATCTTTCTGGCAGTCGCCTCGATATTCTGCCTGAGCAGAGAAAACAAAATCCGCTTTAGCTCCCAGGTCGAAATGTTGTCTTCATAAGACCGCAAGCTAAGAGTGTGAGGATCAGTGGTATTGTCATTGCTTGCAACAATGGTATGCCAAACTCCTAAGATCGGTATTCGGCTTCCGATTTTAATTGCGATCTGATCTGGTCGTTTGAGCTGTGCAAATTTATTTTTAACCCATTCCTCTTTTTTTAACAGGAACTGATAAGCCTGGTTAACATTGGCTTTGAATGGGATAACCAGTTCAACTCCCTTGAGGATAGACATGCGGATTGCATAGCTGCGAGCGCGTTTGCTAAAACGAATTTTAACTACAACGCTATGGTCTCCTTCACCCAAAGTTATATTCTGTGCTTCCATACTGGCAGTTTACTGGAAATGCAGTTGTAAGCAACCACCTAGTTGATAGGCGAAGGGTTACACTGTATTAATACCCAAAGCATTTCATTAATTGGGTAGGAATACTCGGGTTCCGCATGAGGCGCGTATCCTTCATACGTAACGAAATGCGAATCCCGATGTATGACGCACCCAATTAGTGAAAGGCGAAGGGTATTTATTTAGACCAAAGTATATATCCCTCTCCTCGTATAGTTTGGAGGAACTCAGGTGATTTGGGATTGGCCTCCATCTTTGAGCGCAGGCGGGCTATGTGCGCATCGACGGTTCGGGTTTCAACGCCGCCCAGTATTTGGCATAGGGTATCACGGCTGATAATTTTTCCAGATGATTTTGCCAGCTCCACTAATATGGTTTTTTCTGCGGTAGTAAGGTGGATATTCTTGTCCTTGTGAGTTAATTTACCACTAGCAAGCTCAAGCTTAAACTCGCCAAAACTGCTCTCTTTTACGGCCGACTGGTTGCCGCGTTTCATGATATTATACAACCGAAGCAGAAGCTCCCTCGGGTCAAAAGGCTTGGTGAGGTAATCTTCAGCGCCGCATTCCAGGCCGCTAATGCGGTCATCCACTTTGCCCAGGGCTGAAAGCAAAATAATAGGGAGGTTGATCTTGCGGCGTTTTAAGAAATCAATGCCTGATTCTCCTGGCATCATAACGTCCATGACTGCTACATCAAAAATGAACTGAGTAAATAAAATTTCGCATTCAGCAATCGATCCAGCAGTTGAAACCGCGTATCCATTTTCGCTTAGAAATTGACTTATTAATTGCCGTATTCTTAAATCATCATCGACTACTAGGATATGACCAAGCATTTACTCTACTACCTTGCTGACCGCAAAATAATTATATTTTGCATTGGGAGCGTTTTTCAGTACTGCCTGCTGGGATGACTGATCATTCATAATCCCTACGCGATCTTCGCGCATAGGTAGCGGCACATCCTCAGCGGTGGTCATCGGCTCAATACCATCGGTATTGATTTCTTGGAGCTGTTCTATCCAGGCGAGGATTTTATTGATTTCGTTGCGGTATTTTTCCACTTCGGTTTCGTTCATCATAATGCGCGCGAGCTTTGCAATCTTCTTTACATCATCTGTAGAAAGGGACATATTATGCCTGTAAGTTCTTTTACAGCTATTATCTTTTTTGAGATCAGTAAAGTCAATGATTATAACCAATCCCAACCAATTTATTAACCAGGTTAAAAGCCAAAGCCCTGATTTTAAATTGTTGGGCTTGGATATCGGCGATAAGAAGATTGGCATCGGGATGGTAAACTCCATTGTATTGGTGCCAATGCCTTTTAGTATCCTTGTGCGAACTAATATTAAAAAGGATATAAGCGCAATAAAGAAACTCGCATCTGACCAGCGCATAAATGGCATTGTAGTTGGCTTGCCATTTCAGATGGATGGCCAGGAAGGCGAGCAGGCACAAAAAGTGAGAAGTTTTATCACTAAGCTGGCAAAGCAAGTAGACTTGCCCATTATTTTTGAAGATGAAAGGATGACGACTAAAATCGCCAATACGATGCTGGGGCAGGGGGGTGTAAACCGCAAACAGCGCGCACTAGTGGACGACCAGGTCTCCGCACAGCTTATTCTTGCTAGCTTTTTAAAGAGGATTTAGTTCTTGTCAGAATTATTTAGAGTCGGTTTTATAAGTAGCATTCAATTGATTTTCGAGCTGTTCTATCGATGATATGATATTTTCAAAAGCAGGGTAGTCTTTAGTAATCATAATTTCCATGCCTTTATAATCCTGTCTTAGTTCAGATAGCATGTCATTAGATGGTTTCAGATTTAATTGTCCTAGCCTAGCAGTATCGTATGAAGAACTGGCATCCTTAAAATATGTCATATTGTTTTTGATAATTTCGTGCAGCAATTCTTTTTGCACTAATGCTGATGGGGTTATTCCTTTTTTATCCATCATGTAAATATCATAATAATGTCTGGACATACGGTGCCCAAATCTTTTGCCGTGTTTATGTCTATTATATAGGGAATGCAATATTGCTATTTTTTCCCAGAATGTGCGTTCTGCTAATAATGTAGGTATCAAGCATCCGCTTTGGTCAAATGCACTTGGAATGGTTTTGGTAATATAAGGATGAATTATTTTATTCTCTTTAGGAATAATTCCACCTCGCGCTCCAAATTCCAGCCTTATTACAGGTTTTACATAGCTTTCAACAGATAGCCCGCTTAACAATAGAGGGTAATAGAATAATATTGTTTGGTTATCATCAATTGCTAGTTTCCAGTTAAATTCGTTCTTTAAAGCTTTTCTAATAGTGTTATCTAGTAAAGAAAGAAGACGTCCTGATATATAACTTTCTACAGTCTTGATTAATATATCAATTCTCCTTGCTTGTTCTTTTCCTGAAATACCCTCTTCATTAGGATCTTTTATTCTATCTAGAATTGATTTATCTATCGTAAGGTCAATATCCTCGGAGAACCTATCAATCAATCCATAAGCTTTTGATAAAGATGTACCCCCTTTAAAGAGAATTGTAGCGCATTATGGGATTGAATATAAATGTTTTAAAAGCCAGCAAACCCAGAAATCTTTTTCTACTATATGTGGCATAAAATTCAGCTCAGCCGCAGTTTCTTCGAATATAGCTGCAATTTCCTCTATGGGTTTGGTGAGAAAATTATCCATTATTTAATAGCCTTTGCAATTTATATACAACAGTAACCATCCAAACTGGTATTAGTGGAGCTGCTTTAGTTAAGCTAAATATATCATTGTTTGATAGTTGGCGTGCACAAGTTTTTACTAATTCGTCATTAATATTTTCTTTGCCCATATAGAATAATGCTTGCAAGGCCAAGTTAGCTTCAAAAGAAATGCCTTGAATAAAAGGAATGTGAGCATGCTTCAATATAACGGTTCTATTTCCCACCTTTTTATACTTTGTATTTCCACTAGTTAAATAGGTAGATTTGGCTGGCACTTGAGTTGATAGCCCAAGCAAATTTGCTGCCATAGCTCCAGAAGGAAAAATGCGATCGCCTGTTTTCCTTGCTATTACATTTGCAATATCATCTAAACGTGGAGAAAGAATGCCTAGGCTTGCGCTAACTTTAGGAAAATCATATATTCCCTTTTCAATACGACGTATGAAGCCTTTTTTAGCAAGACGTGACAGTATATTATCTATAGCGCTTCGCGGAGCAACATTTAAGAAATCCTTTGGGCTAAAAACCCACCCCCGCCTTTTCGCTCTTATTATTCTTACTATTTTATCTGATATGTTATTCATAATTATCTCCATCTCTATAGATAGATTATAGCATATAATTATCTATCAATCAATATATAGCAAAAATCTCTACAAGCCGCATTATATCTATAATTTGCCAGCTTATAAATATTACAGTGCTTTTAAATACTATTGTTAGAAATATGTCTAGCTTCTTAAAGAAGATTTAGATAATAAATCTTTAATATTAATCGCATTGTTTCCAGCGTTTACCAAGATATAATGGTGCAATTAACTTATATTGAATATTTTTATGAAAACGCGTGATAGCGCCATATACGGAACTGGATATTTTTACGATAATACCAGTGAATCTTTTAATCAGCTAACAGGTAATCAACAATATCATGCTGTAAACATGTTTATGGCTCATGAATATCCGAGTCTTCATACAAGTGCGAATGTTCTTCAATTGCTTGAAGTGGTTCGTATGGAAGAGAATGTTAGACTATCACAAGGAGAATTATTAGCACTACTCCGTAAAAGCACTGTCCAATTGCCGGAACAAGCGACTGTGCTATCTGCAACATTCAACACTCCTATTATTGTAACTCCTGTTAATTTAGCATTAAATGTAAGTGTTGCAAAAAATGTGCCGGACTCTAAAGAAGAAGGTAAGGCATCAGGGGGAGCTTCTCCTACTGCATCTGCTAAAGATGAAGAAACCGCTTTGCTAGCTGTAACTCAAGCAATTGCCTCTCCCACAGCTTCGTTACCTCTTTCATCTCTACACCTTAGCAGTACTGCTATCGGCGAAGCGCGACAAAATACCAACAGCCAAGTAGAATTGAGCGATCAAGTGGATAAAGCTGCTAAAAAATGTTGTTGTGATCGAGCCAGGCAAATGTGTACCCTTCTCTAATAATAACTAACTCAGAGTCTCTTCAGTAAGCAGAGGTTTACCCTGGATAATTCTTTTGAATTCGGTTTTGCGTATGCAGGCGAATGCCGTGAAGAATACTATACACACCATACTCCAGTAAAGTGCAGGCATGTAATTGATGCCGGTATACTTTGCTAAGGCTACGCAGATAACGGAGCTGCTGCCCCCGAACATGGCGATGCCGATATTTAAACTGCAGGCGATACCCGAATATCTTTGCTCAGGCGTGAATAATCCCAGCATAAATGGGTAAAGTGGCGCATAAATTCCCGCTGCAAGCAGGGTGATGCCAAATATGCCTGCGATGATTGCAGTCGTATTGCCGGTCGTAAGCAATATGAATAAAGGAATGGAGAACATAACAACTAACATGGCTGATAAAAGCATAGTGCGGGAGTAGCCGACTCGGTCAGAGATCAGCCCCATCAAAGGTAAAAACCCAATGAGTAAAAGGTTGCCGATTACCCCATAGAATAATGAAGTCGTTGCATCATAATGCATGATGGTGTTGAAGAAAATATTGATAAAGGTCATAACCATATAGCCTGATACACCGGTAAGTCCACCAACAGCGATGGTGAGGATAACATTGCGCCAGTTGTGCACAAAAACATCGCGGATAGGCAGGCTGACAATTTTATTTTCCTGCCGCAGTTTTTCAAACTCAGGGGTCTCGCTCACCGAGAGCCGCAGGTATAATCCGATTATGCCAAGTAAGCCGCCTAAATAGAATGCATACCGCCAGGCATCACTGCTGCCGGGAAACATGCTATTGATGATCAGTCCTGTGACTACAGCCAGCAAAATTCCCATTGTAAGTGCCGCATTGACAATGCCCCCAATCAAGCCAGGACTTAAGTTTTGCATGTGTTCGAGAACAAATATTGAGGCGCCGGCGCCTTCTCCACCGACACATAAGCCGAGCATGAGCATAAAAATCACCAGTAAAATCGGTGCTGCTATGCCAATTGCATTGTAATCAGGCAGGATCCCAATGGAAAACGTTACCGCTGCTGTGCCCACAACGGCAAGGGTAAGCGCTATCCTTCGGCCATATCTATCCCCGATGTGACCAAAGAGTATTCCTCCGACCGGTCGCATGACAAATCCAACCGCTATTACTCCAAGACTTGAGAGTATTTGTGCTAGCTCAGAGGCTGAAGGAAAAAATAATTCTCCAAGTTTCACAGCAAAAACAGCGTATATAGTGAAGTTGTAGAATTCAAGAATGTGACCGACCATGGCCGCAAGTACTACTTTAAACCGTTCTGCTCTGCTTAAGCTCATGAAAACTCTCCATATATTGTGGGAAGTAAAAAATGTACATTAAGTTTATTTTAAAATAAATAACTAATCATTGCCTTATATCACTTTTCCAAAATCGACCTACAAATAGTAAATTGTATTGTCTGCAATTTCATGTATAATACCTAAAGCTTAATTTAACCTATAGTATTATGAACCAAACCAATGAATTGCCACCTTATGTAATTATAAATAACGAAACTCAGCCGGAAAGTTTAAAGCAAGTGCTGAGGCAAGTAGCAGCGCCTTTTACTTTCCCCTTATCAGAGGAAGATATGGCATTATTAAAAATTCTTGAAGCTAAGTATGATGCTGAGGAAAATTGCACCGGTCTTGCTGCGCCGCAAATTGGCATAGGCAGGCAGGCCATTGTTTTTGAAGTGCCCGATGAGCCCTGGTTAAAGAAGTGGCGGCCCGACCTTTCTGATACGATGCCGAAAACTATATGGCTAAATCCGCAGTATGAAGGAGTTGGCGATGAAAAGAATATAGATTATGAAGCCTGCTTTTCAGTCGAAGGTGTCGCAGCCGAGGTTCCCCGCTTCAAAACTGTTAAATATACCGCAAACCTCAAGGATGGAAGTTGTGTACAGGGTGTGGCCCACGGATTCCTGGCACGTGCTATCCAGCATGAAGTAGATCATCTGAACGGAATATTATATACAGATTATGTAGCAAAGGAGGATATTATGACCATTGAGCAATATAGAAGTATAAGGAAAGCCAAAATTGACGCCGAAAGCAATAATGACAATGAGTTGGTAGAGGCTCAGCAATAAAAATTAATATAAAATGCGCTAAATCACCGTCATTGCGAGCCCCGCAAGGGGTGCGGCAAACCACCCTGCGCCTTCGGCTTCGGGTGACTTATGCCAGTTTATGAACTCATTTTAGGATTTTGTTTGACTATAGCCAGTCTAACCGAAGACGACTAGGCGCAGGTGTGTCCGACGTAGCCTTGGCGAAGGCGGACGCAGCAGATTAAAAATTTCAAATATTATTTAAACCTTGCAACTGGATAACCACGTCGCTTATGCTCCTCGTTATGACGGTGATTTGGCACAATTTTGTGGGGAATTTTGAGTTCAGTACAATATGTATTGAACTGATTTCTATTCCTTTATACCATATCTAAGTAATGCCTTATTATGAGGGGAAAATGGAAAATACTGCTCCACCAAAAGTCCGACACAGAAAATCGAAGAAAACCGGATTGCTTCATCCTGCTCTTAATAGTAATGGAGAAAGTAATTCTATTCTTGTACCAACATTGCCTTCATTACCAGAAGTTGCAGATGAAACACAGAAGCCAGAGTTGCCATCAGTCGTAGTATTATCAGCTAACGAGCAAATATTTCCGGGCCAACTTATCCCTCCTCAAGCAGCAGCATCAACTAGCTCTGATTGTACTGGCTCTGATGAAGATAGCCCAGCGTCCAAAACAGTACCTATTTCGCCGTTACCTTCGCCGCCATTGCCTTTACATTCAGCGCATTCATTAGCATTCCCGAGCGCTTCTACTCCTTCACCGGCCGGATCGGTGCCGCCTTCACCAGTTGTTAAAACCTTAGCCACATTGGCACCATATAGTGAACTTAACTCATCTGGTTTCAGTTCATTTCCTGAGGTTCCACTGTCAGATTTTCCATTACCTCTGCAAGTGCAAAACACTGAAGCAACTCAGTCCACTACAGAGCTTACTACCTCGACAGTAACAAACCAATTGGAGCAACAACTGCCTACACCATCTGTTGTTGCGTCGGATACAACTCCATTGGAACCACAGCTGCCAGCGTTACCTGACACTGAACCCGAGCCACCAGAACCAGACCCCCTTGAACTGGCTAAAAGGCCAAGCTATACAAGAATGCAATCGCATTCAAAACACGACCCAAGGGAAGGTGAACCGGATCCTAATGAATTTAGACCTAGTTTTTTGGTTAGAAGAACACCATCAAAATTTGAAGAAAAAGATGGGGAACCGATACATAATCCTCGATTATCCAGAAAGTCAGTGCCACATTTATTAGCATTAGAAAATTTACCAAAAGAATGGCTATTAGATTCTCCTACAAGAGAGGATTCAGATGAAACTCCAGCACCGGAAACTCCAGCTGCACAAACCACAAATGCTCAGCCTAATACAACTCCTGTAATAGGATTGGATATAGAATCCGGGCATAATAGGTTTTACTCTGCTTGTTACGGCGTTTTAACCAACCCTTTCAGATCGGTAGCATTATTAATTACAGGCGTAGCCAGTATGTATTTGGTAAACCTTTTGGACAAATCAGGCAGGCAGTTCTTTAGTCACTTTCAGGAAAATAGTTATAGTAAAAGCGATCAGGGAGTTACTCGTGGTGCAGGTGTCGCAATAGCATTATCGGTTGTTGCGCTTGCGGCAATAATTAAATATTGTTGCCCTCCAAAAGTCTATAATTTAATAGAACCTAAAAATGAGGTGTCTAGATAGATTTCGAAGGTATTCAATTTGATATCGCTATTTAAAATATTGGCGAATTAATATTACGAAAATCAAACAGCATAAAATATTAGTGATTACATTAATTCTTAATATTTCCTTAATATTAAAGTTATTGACTGGTATATAATCCTTTATAAGATCCCCACTTAAACCATTATTTAATATGAGGAAAAAAATGGGTCCTAAACCAGAGCAAACAAAAAAAACAAAACAACAACCGCAAAAAAAACGAGATAAGTCCGGAGATAAGTCTAGTGCTACGGATAATAATCCTGAGACGCCACCAGCTGCATCACCAGAACTTGATCCCCCAGCTCTTCAAGATGCACCTCGTCCAATAAACACAACATCTGCTACAACTACTACCTCTCCATTAACTTCAAAAAATACTTCTTCATCTCCATTAGCTCGAGAGAATGCCGCTGCACCGCTGGATGAGAGTGGTAATGACGCCAAAAAAAACTCTAACACCTAGCCCTACGAGATCACCAGCAACAACACCAGTATTAAAAAGTTCTAGCTCTAGTAAACTAACGACATCACCAACAACTAGCTCTTCATTAAGCTCTTCTACTACATCTAATAAGCCAGAAAATGCTGTGGATACTTTTACTCAGTTTGGTGCAGAAGGATTGGGTTTGGGTTCAAACTCTAGCAATGTAACGACATCACCAACGACTAGCTCTTCATTAAGCTCCACTTATGCTGCAAGCACATCTACTAGCATAGCAACGTCGCAAGTCCAAACTTTAGCCTCAACAATGTCTTCTACTATGCAGGCGCCTTTTAGTTTCTGTTCATCTAATACTGGTTTATTTGCTATACCAGATTATTCTTCTCGGTCATCGCACAGCCTTCCTCCTTTAAATTTAAGCTCTAAGTACCAAACCGATCGCTATAGAGAGAGAAGTGGAAGGCATAATGATGATGGTTCTCAACTTGGTTTACAAGATCCAATTTCCGATCAAAGAAAGTTAGCAAAAACTGCTTTAGGTTTTTATAATCCGAGTTCTGGATCAACACTAGTAATTAAGTGTAGAGGGAACAGCGTTAAGATAACAAGTGAGCTTGAACCTGCACCTAATCTAGATCATGCGTCATCTAGCAGTAGTTATTTAACTGGCGCTAGTATTTCTATGTCAACAGTAGCTAGTTTAAGTAATACAACTAGTACAACTACTTTATCAACTATAAGTCCTTCTGCTGTGTTACCAGCCGCCACTTCGCTAGAAAATGCAGATAGTACAAGCACTACGTTACCTCCAGCAGGGACAAGCCCTACATTATCTCCACCAAGCACAAGCACTACGTTACCTCCAGCAGGGACAAGCCCTACATTATCTCCAGCAGGGACAAGCCTTACATTATCTCCACCAAGCACAAGCACTACGTTATCTCCACCAAGCACAAGCACTACGTTACCTCTGCCAGGGACTCCTCCTCCTCCAGCCTCGCCTGAAGTGAAAAAAGATGACCTTTCTGTCCTTAATGGTGGTACCACATCTGTAAGTCACTCGCGTTGTTCTTCATGTTGTGGTGTTTTATGGAACAAGACAAAATTAGGCGGCATCTTGGCTGTAGTTGGAGCAGTTGCAGGAACAGTAGCTGAGTCATTATTTAAATTGCCTGTATCGGCTACGCTAAAAGGCTGGTTGCATAGAGCTGGTGAATCACAGTTTGGTCACGCAGTGAGTGGTATGGGGAATACGGCGCTTCAATCTGCATTCACCTGGTACAATGACCCTGCCAAGCAGCAAGAAAGACTGGCTGTTACTGTTATTGCTGGAACTGCTCTTTTAATAATTACTGCGACCTTAGTATGCAATATTAGGAACAACAATGCTGGTCAGAGTATTACACATTAAGCTTGCCTAGGGTTTTATAGTTTTGCGGCAATTAGATCTAGCCATCTGATTGCCGCTATGCAAAACTGTTAGCATATAATTATATTAAGAG
>JABDBN010000034.1:0-666 GCA_013288625.1 Alphaproteobacteria bacterium
GGATATTCTTGATGGCACTATTACCACTACTGATATTTCCAATACCGCTGCTATAACAGGTACACAACTAGCTGCTGGTGCAAATATTATTGGTGCCCAGTTATCATCTGGTGCAAACATTCCATATTCTAAGCTAAATTTGGCCAACAGTATTCAGAGCACTGATATTCTTGATGGTACTATTACCACTACTGATATTTCCAATACTGCTGCTATAACAGGTCCGCAACTAGCTGCCAGCGCAAACATTATTGGTTCTCAGCTTTCAGCTGGCGCAGCTATTGCAGGTACTCAGCTTGCTGCTGCAGCAAATATCATTGGTGCTCAGTTATCGGCAGGTGCAAATATTCCATATTCTAAGCTAAATTTGGCCAACAGTATTCAGAGCACTGATATTCTTGATGGCACTATTACCACTACGGACATTTCCAATACTGCTGCTATAACAGGTCAACAACTAGCTGCTGGTGCAAATATAATAGGTACTCAACTTTCCGCTGGTGCGGCTGTTGCAGGTACACAATTGGCTGCTGGTGCAAATATTATAGGCACTCAACTTTCCGCGGGCGCAGCTGTTGCAGGCACACAGCTTGCTGCTGCGGCTAACATTATTGGTGCTCAGTTATCGGCAGGTGCAAATATTCCATATTCTAAGCTAAACCTGGC
>JABDBN010000034.1:766-13144 GCA_013288625.1 Alphaproteobacteria bacterium
GCTGTTGCAGGCACACAGCTTGCTGCTGCGGCTAACATTATTGGTGCTCAGTTATCGGCAGGTGCAAATATTCCATATTCTAAGCTAAACCTGGCTAACAGTATTAAAACCACTGACATGACCGCTGCTGCAATAACAACAGCTAAACAAGGTTTTGGGACTTGGATTACTACAGGGAACACACCCTCTGATTCATGGTCTGGAAATACAGATACTCTTTCAGCTGTTATAACTGGGTGTAAAGCTGCCTTACTTGGAGGCACGACCACTTACTTCACAGTCGTTGCATCCCCACCATCAAATGGACAACATGTAGACTTTGCCGATTTTCTAGCAATTTCAGGCCAATGCAATGTATATTGCGCTACACAAGCCAGTATAGCCGCCTGTTTTAATCACTTCTTTACCTTCGACTAAAACTTTTGAGAGCAATTAACTTAAGCTAAATTCTGGTTTTGCCTTTGACTGGTCTCTAAGAATTTATACATGGGATGGCTGCCCGCCTTCGCTCCGGCGCGGCACATCCATTTTTCTAAATTTGCTATGCTCTTAAGAGAACTTGAGAAATACTGATAGTCCGCCTACGCCAAGGCTTCGTCGGACACACCTTGCTCTAACTCGCTTCTGGCCTGCCGCCCGAAGCTCGAAGAGCATAGGGTGGCGCAGCATTCCGTTTCGCACGCTACACCATGATAAATCACTTTGTTGCTAAATTTTACCTTCGGCAAAATTAGCGAAAATCTGGTGATCCCGGGGCGATTTGAACGCCCGACCTACTGATTAAGAGTCAGCTGCTCTACCCCTGAGCTACAGGACCACAGTGTTACAAATAATATATCGATCTTAAAGTTCCCGCAAGATGTGATTTACAAGAAATCAATTGGAGTTAGAATTTAAAGCCCAACCCAAGTTTTTTCTTAATTTTACTCACCAAGGTAGGCTTTGCCAAACCATCTTGATTGCTAATCTGCGCCAGCATTTCGGATATTTCATCATTAATATTCCGTTTTACCAGATTAATTGTGACCTCAAGTGCATTAGCAAAGCCAATTGCATCAGAGGAACCATGGCTTTTCACCACTATGCCATCCACGCCAATTAACATGGCACCATTATGCGAACGCGGATCCAACCTATCACTAATTTTCTTAAAATTATGAGCCACCAAAAGGCCGGCTATCCTAGATAGAATACTACTCTGGAAAGTGATCTTGATCATTTCTTTGCAAATCCTAGCTAATCCCTCTGAGGTTTTGAGCACAATATTGCCTGAAAAGCCATCCGTAACCACAACATTGACCGTACCTTTAATGATATCATCACCTTCTATATACCCAAAAAAGTTAAGATTACTGGCTTTTAGTAAGCCATAGGCTTTTTTATCAATATCCCTGCCTTTATTTTCTTCGGTCCCTACATTCAATATTCCAATTGAAGGAGAATGTTTTTTTAAAACAATCTGTGCAAAACAATGCCCCATAAGAGCGAACTGAAATAGATTATGGGCATCGCACTCCGCATTGGCCCCCAGGTCAAGCATCACCACCCCTTCATTAAAATTAGGGTAAATTGAAACAATAGCTGGACGTTTGATCCCATGGATTGTGCCAAGCACCATCTTAGCTATCACCATAAGTGCTCCAGTATTGCCTCCCGAAATACACGCATTAGCTTTACCCTCATGAAGGGCATCAATCGCTTTACGCATACTTGACTCTTTACCTTTCTTTAAAGCAAGTACTGGTGGTTGTTCATCCGTGATAAATGTAGAACAGTGAACAACTTCACATTTATCTTCCAGAATGGGATACGCAGACAGCAAAGAGAAAATCTTATCTGCATCACCAAAGATAATATATCTGACCTTGGGATATTTGCGAGCAATGCTTGCCATCCCCTCAATAATGACCCCCGGAGCATACGCACCGCCCATTGCGTCAACGCTGAGAATCATGGAGTCATTAATCATTATATATTAATCTTTCTTTTCTTCGTTTTCGCTTCCACCTTCGCCTTCAATTTCCGTGGAAATTTTTGACTTAGGAATGAATATTTGTCTGCCATTATAAAAACCATCTGATAAAGAGACATGATGAGGTAATTTTGCTTCACCAGTATTCTTATCAAATCCTATATTTATTGGCTTTAATTTATCATGCGATCTTCTCATACCCCTACGAGACGGGGTAGTTTTTTTCTTAGGAACTGCCATTTTTCAACCTTTCTATTTTATTCCATGACTCTTTATACACTATAACAAAGAAAAAATCCATTGCTAAAATGGGCATGGGGAAATTTCAGTGCCCCCAGTGCCTGAGTAGTTATTAAGGGTTTTACAAATCATCTGATGACGGATGGATTATATAGCGAATACAAATTCTATAAGGCTGCATTGACTAATAAAGATCTAGAGCACAAAGTGACAGATGACTCCACCGTCACCTATATTATAGATAAAAGTTCTAGCAAAGTTATATTTGTTGCTGAAAGCCAACATAATGAGGGCGTTTTAAACACCCTCATTAACAATGATTGTTCTGAATTGTTTTATTAATAAAAGAACTGTATACCAGCAGCGATAACATGGGCACTAAATCTGCCTTTGTTTCTAAGCCCATGATTCACAGCGGTTCCATCTGGCAGTATGTCTATGCCACGCGCCCTAACTGCAGTACCCAAATTAAAATAATTATAATGCAGGTCAAGCGCAACTTGAGGTGTAACTGGATAGTTAAGTCCTAACCCTACAGTCCATGCGAATGTGGTAGCATCTTTACCTATTTGATATGCACCATTAGGCGCCTTGTAATTTTGATTTTGAGTAAAGGCAGCTCCAGCACCAGCAGTAAGATAATGCTTAATATTGTAAGCCTTAAAAACATCATAATATCCATTTACAAGGAAAACATTGGAAGAAAACTTTTGGGATGCATTACAATTTGGTCTTTTACAAGATGTTTTAAGGTCATTAAATCTGGTATAAGTGATATCAGCCCTTGTCTTCTCTGTAAAAACCCTACCAACCCCCACATCAAAAACGAAAGCGGCATCGGGACGATCATACTCAGCACTGTGAATTCTGTCAGGAATTGCAACACCGGCATCTCCACGGATATAATCTTTGGCGCTTGCTATTGCCGCTATAGACATGCTAGCCACAAGCGTAGTTACTACAAATAGTTTATTCATCATTGTACCTATATATTAATAATTTTAAAACTTATGATTAAGGGATATTGAAGTCGCAATTAGCCCAGCCAAATAACGCTTGTAAGCCATCCGCACACAGTTCGGCACATAGCTCAAACTGAGCGTTACCACTATTAGCTTGGCCTTGCGCTATGGTCCCAGAACAAAAGGCTAGTGTAGTATTTGTAATGCTAGCACAATTGGGTTCGTTAGCTATTTCTGAATCAGTTCTATCACAAATGCTCATAGACATCCTTTCAATTAAATTTCTTATAACAAGACTTGTCATAGAAATATAATACTGTCAATACATCGCTAAAATTTCTTTTAACTATTTATACTATATAGCTTTTTTATTGGCGAGTGGATGGTGCTCCAAAACCAGCTTAGTGGCATTCTCGGTTAGCACCTGAGTGTAAATTTGAGTGGACGAGATATCTGAGTGTCCAAGAAATTCCTGCACTATACGCAAATTAGCCCCATTAGCTAAAAGATGGCTGGCAAACGAATGGCGAATTTTATGAGGCGAAACAATGTCCTGATCCACGCCGGCATTAATCGCCAGCTGCTTTAGGGCTTGAAAACAGCGTTGCCGAGTAATTGAAGCCGGCTGACCTTTTTGGGTCACCGAAGGAAAAAGAAAATCATTTTCCAGCCCGCGCGTAAATATCTCACGCACTTTAAGATAGCTATTAAGCACTGCTATCGTCTGGGGATTAATAACCACCATACGCTCTTTACCACCCTTGCCTTTGATCATAACTGCTAAAAGACCTTCACTTTTGGCGGAGTTCTTTTGAATTGAGGATAACTTAAGCGAGATCAGCTCGGAGATTCGCATACCTGTTGAGTATAACATTTCAAGCATAGCCAGATCGCGTAAGCCTTCGGGAGTTTTATTAGCACTAGCTGCATCAAGAAGTTTATTTAACTGCTCCAGGTGCAAGGGTTTAGGAAGACTGCGCGGCTGCTTGGGAATTTCCAGATTTAATGCCGGGTTATCCTTAATAATACTCTCACTTGCCAGGAACCCATAAAGTTGCCTAACTGCAGAAATTTTGCGAGCAAGCGATTTTGATGAAAGTTGCTTTTGAGCAAGCTTACTTATAAAGGCAATAAGATCATGATAATCAAGTGCAATAACCGATTTGCCACAAAACTGACAAAAGCTAAGTAAGTCCTGCATATCATGCTTATATGAAGCCAGAGTATTCTTGGCAATTGAGCGCTCCGCGACCATCATTTCCAGGAAATTTTCTATATAACGCAAGTCAGATTTCATTAAAATAATACCTTAGTTTCTTGACATAAATAAAAAAGCCTAATATTTGATCATAATAGGCTCCTCTCCTGATTCGGTAGCAAAGCCGAAGTAAAATGCACCCGAATCACTTGAGAAGATACATTGTATAATACAAATGAAGTAAGATATTAGCTACATGAAGTTATTAATAGTTGAATCACCGTCAAAGGCCAAAACCATAAATCAGTATCTGGGAAAGGATTTTATCGTAATCTCATCCTACGGTCATATCAGGGGACTTCCTTCAGAAGAAGGTTCAGTCCGGCCTGATGAGGATTTTGCTATGACCTACACGATCATGGATAGGTCAGAAAAACGTGTGGCCGACATTATAAAAAATGTGAAGAAATGCGACGAAGTCTATCTAGCAACCGATCCTGATCGCGAAGGTGAAGCAATTTCATGGCATATCATTGAATCACTGAAGGAAAGAAAGGCACTGCCTAAAGGCCTACCTATTAAACGGGTGGTCTTTCATGAAATTACAAAAACTGCAGTGCAACAAGCCATTAAAAATTCCAGAGATATAGATACCAATCTTGTCCAAGCCCAACAAGCCCGTCAGGCTTTAGATTATCTTGTGGGTTTTACCCTATCACCAGTGCTGTGGAGGAAACTCCCAGGCAGCAGGTCAGCCGGCCGGGTGCAGTCTGTTGCACTTCGCGTTATATGTGACCGCGAAGAAGAGATTGAGAAGTTTATTACTCAAGAGTACTGGAGCATTGAAGGGGTTTTTCAAAAGGGCAAAAAGACGTTCTCGTCCACTCTCACCCATTTCATGGGCAAGAAGCTGGATAAGTTTGATATTCCCAATGACAAGAAAGCTAAAGATATAGTAAGCCATCTTGAAGGCTTGAAGTATAGCGTAACTAAGATTGAAAAAAAACAGGTGAGCCGGTCGCCTCAACCGCCATTTACCACTTCGACCATCATTCAGGAAGCTGCACGCAAATTGGGATTCTCGGCTAAAAAGACTTCACGAATGGCACAAGACCTCTATGAGGGTCAGGAAGTGGATGGCAAAACTCTTGGGCTTATCACATATATGAGAACCGATAGCGTGAGCATTTCAGCTGAAGCGCTAACTGCAACTCGCGAACACATTGAAAGTAGTTTTGGTGGGAAGTATTTACCTAAAAGCCCGAAAGCCTATAAAACCAAAACCAAAAACGCACAGGAAGCGCACGAGGCAATTCGCCCAACCAATATCAGCCTCACCCCCAGAGACGTAAAACCTTATCTGGATTCTGACCACTTCAGACTTTATGAGCTCATATGGAAACGCTTGGTTGCCAGCCAAATGGAGAATGCACTTTTTGATCAGGTAGGCGTCGATATTAGTTCAGGGGACAACAAAAATACGTTTAGAGCTTCTGGCTCGACCATGGTTTTTGATGGCTTTTATAAACTATATATAGAAGACAAAGATGATGCTGAAAGCAAAGACGAGCAGAAACTACCAGTACTTGATCAAGATGAAAACCTGGCCTTGGAGAAGATTAATCCTGAGCAGCACTTCACTCAACCACCCCCACGTTATTCAGAAGCCAGCCTGGTTAAAAAAATGGAAGAACTTGGAATCGGCAGGCCGTCGACCTACCCTACCATTATTTCCATACTTCAAGATCGCGAGTATGTCCGCATCGATAAAAAGCGCTTTTTCCCAGAGTCCAAAGGCAGGCTGGTAATCGCGTTTTTACTCAAGTTCTTTACCCGCTATGTGGAATATGATTTCACAGCCAAGCTTGAGGATGAGCTCGATGATATATCTAATGGCGAGGTCGAGTGGAAACAAGTTCTCAGGGATTTTTGGAGCCCATTCAAAAGTAAAACCGATGAGGTGATGGAGATTAAAAAAAGTGATGTTACTTCGCAGATCGAAGAGAACATAAAAGATTATATATTTGATGGGCTGGAAAAAAATAAGGAAGGCGAGCGCAAGTGCCCGGATTGCAAAACCGGAACCCTGCATTTAAAAACCGGCAAGTTCGGAGCATTTGTGGGCTGCTCTAATTATCCTACCTGCAAGTACATTCATAATGTTGGCACAAGCCAGGCTGAAGATGGCCAGGAAGCCGGAGCAGGAAACGGTAATGCGTTCCCAATGATTTTAGGCAATGATGAAAATGGAGCGGAGATATCGATACGCAAAGGGCCTTACGGCATTTATATCCAACGCACCCTGGGGAAAGACATCAAGCGTGTCGGCCTGCCAAAAGGCGTAATGGTTGATCAGGTAACCATGGCATATGCAAACAATATGCTGTCACTGCCTCGCATCCTTGGCCCACACCCTGAAGATGGCAAAAATGTGAATGCCGGCATCGGCAGGTTTGGCCCTTATGTTGAGCACAACAAGGTTTATAAATCGATTAAGAACGATGACCCTATTACTATTTCACTAGAAAGTGCACTGCACCTTTTAAGCCAGCCAAGCAAGCCTAGATTTGCTCGCAGGAAAAAGCAGTAGAATCAGTATATTGCTAGCGCTAGATATATTTATGAATTATTTACCTTATTTTAAAAATGGTACAAAAACGGTCTAGTTTTGGTTCTGGCTTTTTCTTCATTAAGACTAAATACTATAAATAACAATAAGTTAGCATTGCCTTGCCAATTGTAGTAATTTCAATAACTTACTTTGTTTTGACGTAATATTGAAACATTTTACATAATCATTCAAATCGGTACAATTTTGGTCTAGTTTTCATTGTGAAATTGTTCGTTTTTATCGTTATAATATCAGGATTATCAATAAGATAATCCTGATATCAAAATTGCTATACCGAAGCCTATTTCTTTTTAGACTTCTTAGTATCTTCTTCTTTCACTTCTTCGTATTCAGCATCCACCACTTTTTCAGCTTCGCCTTCGGAAGCAGCGCCGCCTGAATCCTGATCACCACCTGATGAACCTTCATTTGCTGCGTTGGAATTAGCACCTTCACTACCATACATAGCTTCACCGATCTTCATAGCAGCCTGGTTTAGCGCTTCAGTAGCACTTTCAATGCTATTTTTATCTTCTGTGGTCAGAGCCTGTTTGAGTTCTTCAATAGCCTTTTCGATGTTAGACTTATCATCGGCACCTATCTTATCGCCATAATCTTTTAGGCTCTTTTCAGTAGAATAAATCAAACTATCACCCTTGTTTCTGGCTTCGATAAGCTCTCTTTTTTCTTCATCATCTTTAGCATGCTCTTCCGCATCTTTAACCATTTTCTTGATCTCATCATCGCTTAAACCGCTGGATGACTGAATCACTACTTTTTGCTCCTTGCCGGAAGCTTTATCTTTAGCTGACACATGGAGTATACCATTAGCATCAACGTCAAATGTGACTTCAATTTGCGGTATGCCGCGTGGTGCTGGCGGAATGCCTTCAAGGTTAAATCTACCCAGCATTTTATTGTCAGCAACCAGCTTACGCTCACCCTGATAAATACTAATAGTCACTGCGTGCTGATTATCAGAAGCAGTTGAGAAAATCTGACTCTTCTTAGTTGGAATGGTAGTATTTCGCTCAATGATTGGAGTGAATACACCACCCATAGTCTCAAGTCCAATCGATAGCGGAGTAACGTCGAGTAGAAGAACATCAGTCACTTCCCCGGTCAAAACTGCACCCTGAATAGCAGCACCTACTGCAACCACTTCATCAGGATTCACACCTTTGTGTGGCTCTTTTCCAAAGAATTGTTTCACCACTTCAATCACTTTTGGCATCCTGGTCATCCCACCAACAAGCACAACTTCACCTACTTCAGAAGCTTTAATGCCTGCGTCGGCAATGGCTTTTTTGCAAGGCTCAATAGTGCGCTGAATCAGGTCATCCACCAGACTTTCAAATTTAGCCCGGGATAGTTTCACCAGCAAGTGCTTAGGACCAGTGTTATCCGCTGTGATATAAGGAAGGTTGACTTCAGTTTCCATAGTGCTTGAAAGTTCGATCTTGGCTTTTTCCGCAGCCTCCTTCAACCTTTGAAGTGCAAGGGTATCCTTGGTCAGGTCAATCTGATTTTGTTTTTTAAATTCATCTGCCAGGAACTGAACAACTCTTAAGTCGAAATCTTCACCGCCCAGGTAAGTATCACCATTAGTGGATTTCACTTCAAATACACCATCGCCAATTTCCAGAATTGAGACGTCAAAAGTACCACCACCTAAATCGTAGACCGCGATGGTTTTAGCTGCAGCTTTATCAAGTCCATAGGCTAGAGCAGCCGCCGTAGGCTCGTTAATAATACGCAAGACTTCTAAGCCTGCGATTTTACCAGCATCCTTGGTAGCCTGACGCTGAGAATCATTAAAGTGCGCTGGCACAGTAATAACCGCTTTTGAGACTTTATGACCAAGATAATCTTCAGCCGTCTCTTTCATTTTTTGCAGAATAAACGCACTGATCTGGCTTGGCGCGTATTTCTCGCCCTGAGCTTCAACCCATGCATCGCCATTTTTAGCTTTGACAATTTTATAAGGAGAGCGCTTGACAATATCCTGAGTTTCCTTTTCCTCAAAACGGCGCCCAATGAGCCTTTTAACCGCATAAATTGTGTTATGCGGATTGGTGACAGCCTGTCTCTTCGCTGACTGCCCTACCAGCTTTTCGCCTTTCTCAGTAAAAGCTACGATTGATGGAGTGGTTCTTGCTCCCTCAGAATTCTGAATGACCTTTGGCTCCTTGCCTTCCATGATTGCAACACAGGAGTTGGTAGTTCCAAGATCTATACCAATAACTACTTCTTTTGCCATGTTTATCCTTCTTTTTGTTATTATAAGGTTTATATAGTAAAGGTTTTTGTACATTACAAGGGGGTAAGGGTAATTATTTATGCTTTCTGAAAACCCACCTGTTAGCTAACCTTAGGTGCTGGTGGGAATAAGTAAGCTAATAATATTGACTATATATAGTTATCGTATTAATGTGCTTGAAAATCAAATTTCGATATTTTTTATGAGCATCGCTACCACTGAGCTAAAAACCAATCAGGAATTATATAACCTTTTACAAACCAGAACTTCTTTTTTAAAAGCATATATACTGGGATTTAATAAGTTAGTTGAGAAGTCGAATGCTGGGGCTTTATCAACTACTGATCTAACATTATTTGACGCTGGGCTTAAAAGCTATCAAGCCTCTGTGCATTCAAAAAAAGTTTCAATGTTGAAAGTGACTTCGATCAATCTTAAATTTACTTACCCAGCTTTTCATCTAGATGGCGAAAATCCTGTTTTGATTTATAAAGGCCATACCTTGCCTGGGGAAATAGTAGACATGATCCTTACAACCATACAAAAGTCAGGGTCTGTTTTTGGGGGCACAATTAATAGCAATGAATTCAGCTTTAATAACCAAGTTGAAATCTCCGAGAATAAATTTATGGTAGCTGGCTATAGTTATGATTTCTATAAATTGCCTTACAAAGTGAAGGACTGCTCAAAAATTGATTATGATACCACGCCTTACCCTTTCGATGAAGCAACCCTAACAAATAATGCTACCGCCTTTATTGAAGAAGCCAATAACAGGATTAATAGCATAGTTGAGGAATACACTACTTATTCTACAGAAGTGTTTGCAGAAAACATGGGAACCCTTCAATCATGCCTGGCCAATGAAGGATTCCATCCAGATTTATAATACTAGTAGTTAGCGCTTATAAGTCATCTTCAATTGTGCGCTCTGCATTGCTTACCAGACTCTTTAGGTAGTCAATATCTGACCGATGCTCGCTAAATTGCGAAGTCACATTGTCCTTTAAATTAGCAAGATCAGCTTCTGCAGAATTCTTTATATGGCTCATCGCTTGGCTCATACTATCAAGAACGGATTGATGAGTTGAAAACTGTGCAGTCATCTTATTCTCTAAGCTAGCAAGATCAGCCTCTGCTGAGTTCTTTATATTGCTCACCATTTCGCTAACGCTTTCAATAGCAAACTGATGCTCGTTATGCTGTGAGGTCAAACTTTCCTTTAAGCTAGCTAGATCTGACTCTGCTGAGTTCTTTATATTACTCACCGTTTCGCTCATGCTATCAATAGCAGACTGATGCGCATTACTCTGCGAAGTAAACTCGTTCTTTAGGCTAGCAAGATCAGCCTCTGCAGTAGTCTTTACATGGTTCACAGTTTGGCTCAAACTATCGATAACAGATTGGTGCGAAGTCACTTCGTCCTTTATGTTAGCAAAACCAGTTGCAACAGTATTTTCAGCATTGCTTATAGAATTTTTTACATTATCTATATCCGATTTATGGGCTTCAAGCGTGGAGCTCACTTCATCCTTAAAGCTAGCCAAGTCTTTTGCTACAGTACTTCCAGCGCCACTTACAGCATTAGTTACACTATCAATAGCTGATTGATGTGCCGCAAGTGTAGTAGTCACAGTATTTTCAATGCTGGAAACCTTATCTTCTATTGTACTACTTGCAGCACTAGCAATATTTAGAGCCTTATTTAAGTTAGCGATTGCTGTACTGTGATTAGCCTCAAGTGCTGCGATTTTTGATTCTACGTTATTGTGGTACCATGCGAGAAAAGTGACTGCAGATGCGCCCAAACCTAAGGATTTTAGTAAATATAAACTCATGCTATTCTCCATTAAAAAATTAACTCTTTAAGGCTATCAAAAATGAACAACGCGCGTCAAAATAATTATTTTTCAAATGGCAAAGAAATAACTTACAATTCGCGCAACATCAGGCGGATGGCTTGGCGCAAAGGTATAAAAATGTTTGATAACACAAAATTGGATCATATTTAGAATCAATTTACTACACCTATCTTTTTGGTTTTTTGACTCTCTATCTGTTTGATGCTTTTCTCCGGCTTTGGCAGCTCTTCCGGCATCGTGCCACCAAGCTCTTGAATAGTTTTGCGCACTTTTTGCCCTACCTCATAATGAATAGAATTCGCCTTGGTTTTACCTTGTACTTTATCACGCTGAAGCTTCTCTTCAGCCTGAGTAGTTCGGAACAAGTTAGCAGCTAGTTCTGCACTTCCCATATGATCGAGTATTTTTTCATTCTTTTTCAACTTTTTTTTCTTATGAATTTCTTTCGCCCCCATGCCTCCATATAAACCTCTATAGCCGTGATCCTGAAAAATTGCATAATCAAGCGGCGTTTCAACTCCTGATTGTTTTGCAAATGCTCCAAGTGTTTTGTTATGTACACTAATCTCGCTACGAAGCACTAAGCGCTTCTTGTCTTCTGAAAGGTCTACAAAATTTGCATCATTCTGTAGTTCCTGTCTGCGTGTCTGAATGGCAAAATAAGTCTGACCATTAGCGATAACTGGCTTAGATGGATCACCATTTTGCACTATAAGATAGCAGGCATAACGAGAAAGATGTACGTCATGCACTGCTCGTTTAGCACCAGAGCCTATTATGACCATATCGCGGAGATCCTCGAAATGGTCTTCAGTACGCTGGCCGCTATTTCTACAAGCTTCCTTGGCTCGTTCAATAACTGGCTTGAAATGTCTGTACTCAGAATAGTCAAGCACACTGGACAATTGACGGGCAAGCCAATATTCATTACCTTTCTCATCTATATGTTTTATTGATTCAAATGTTTGGTGGTGTTGATTGCTGATTTCTTGATTTGTCATACTAACCCTCTGATTAAATTAATAATTTGATAGTTTTAACATGGGCAAAGTCTTCAGCATTATAGCACTATTTTCTTTCAGTTGAAGCAAATACATAGCCTACATCATTGCATTTACCGCACTTCTTTGTATAATATACAAAAATATGTGCCAAAAATGCATTATGATGTAATAGTAATCGGGGCAGCCGCTGCAGGGTTGATGGCCGCAGCGCAAGCTGGCAAGCGGGGTCGAAGCGTGCTGGTGATTGAGCATACCCATAAGATTGGGGA
>JABDBN010000035.1 GCA_013288625.1 Alphaproteobacteria bacterium
TAACTGGTTCTTTCGGGGATTCATCTCGCTCTTGCGTCACTTTTTCAGCATGTTCATGTGCTGGAGGCTTCCCAGGCGGCGGAGGTGGTGGTGGATTTTTCGAAGGTGGTGGCACAGATGGAAGTGGTGGCCTAAGATCAGAAGTATAAGGTTTATGAGGAGGAGGAACAACATCAACAAATCTCTTTGTGGATGGTGGCTGCGATGAAGGTGGCGGTGGTGCTGAACTTACAGTAGGAAGAGGTGGAGGTGCACTGCTTACTACACTAGGTTTTGAAGGAGGTGGAACAGTATCATAATCAGCTCTTTTCTTGGGCTGAACTGGTACCCCTTTAACTTTATCTATGTCAAAAGCAGCTAAATTAATAATTGATTTATTTCCTATCAATTTCATTTTAACTGGATCATCTTCCAATCCGACCTGCTGTGAATTAATTTTTTTATTTTCACCTAAAGCGTCAGCTAACCTTCTAGCCTCTCTCTTATTAAAAGCAAGGTCTTCACTTTTTCCATAAGGCATTTCTATACTCACTTCTTGCGCTGATAAATTAAAGCTCTCAGGGAAGTTTGCTGGCAAGTTTGGTAAGCTATTGGCAGGAATTTCATAAGAAGTTTCATTATTGCCTTCTTTTACTATTACTTTAAAAGCAGGCTTGTCTTCAATGCCTAATGTCGAAATAAGCTCAGCTCTAGCCTTTTTAAATGCCTCATCTTTATCTTGATCTTCCGACATAATAGCATAAGTCATAAGTGGAACTAAGTTAGACATAGCTTGCACTATACTTTGCTTATTTATCGTCGCCATACGAATAAACCCAATAAATATCCTATTTTCATAGAGTACTATTCATATATTAATAAAAAGTTAATTTTACTGCATTTATGACCAGGCAAACTTTTTCATATAAGGAGGGGAAGTTAATCGTTGCAAAATCAGGCTAATCTTGTATACTCGGTTTACTTTATTGCCAAAAAGGCTAGAAATGGCATGCCTTCAGGCGCAGTTATAATGATTTTTTTAGGAGTCAAAAATGCCAAAAATGAAAACCAAAAGTAGCGCTAAGAAGCGCTTCAAGGTCACAGCCACCGGCAAAGTGATCGCCACCCAAGCCAATAAAAGCCATAATATGCGTAAGCGCAGCAAGAGACAAATCCGCAACCAGAGGGGAACCACTGTGCTTCCTGAAATGGAAGCAACGCGCATTATGCAGTTCATGCCTTATAATCATAAATAATTAAGGGAGAGAAAAAATGGCTAGAGTTAAAAGAGGCGTCCAAGTTAAAGCACGCCACAAAAAAGTACTTAAATTAGCGAAAGGTTATAGAGGCCGGTCAAAAACCTGTTTCAGAGTCGCAATTGAGAAAGTTGAAAAAGGCTTGCAATATGCATATCGCGACCGTAAGGCTAAGAAGCGTACATTCAGAGGGCTATGGATCCAGCGTATCAATGCTGCAGTAAGGTCGCATGGCCTTATATATTCTCAATTTATGAGTGGCATGAAGAAGGCTGGCATCGAGCTTAACCGTAAAATGCTATCAGAACTTGCTATTCACGAGCCTGATAGCTTCGTGAAGCTTGTTGAGACTGCAAAAAAGCATATTAGCTAACAACAAATAGAGTTATTGGTATGGCCAATCTTGCGACATTAAAGGAATCCTTTTCTGAAAAGCTGGAATCGGCGTCTAATCTTAAAGACCTTGATGCTTTAAGGATAGAGTTTCTGGGCAAGAATGGCCATATCCAAGAACAAATGAAGAAGATCGGTGAGCTTGCACCAGATGAACGCAAGGCTTTTGGCGCCGAAATCAATGAAGCTAAAGAGTTTATTAGCACTGCTTTAGAGAATAAGACTAAGCTTCTACAAACCCTAGTTTTACAGCAAAAGCTCGATAGCGAAACCATCGATATCACTTTGCCTCCATACAATTACCAGGCCGGCAAGATACACCCACTTAGTCAAAGTATACTTGAGCTTAAGGATATCTTCTCTCGCCTTGGGTTTCTTTCGGTAGATGGCCCAGAGATCGATGATGACTGGCATAATTTTACTGCTTTGAATATCCCAGAACACCATCCTGCGCGCCAAAACCACGATACATTCTATATTGAGGGTGGGAATTTGCTGCGCACCCATACTTCTAATATGCAAATCCGCCACATGATGGCAAACAAGCCGCCATTTAGAATCATCACTTTAGGCAAAACCTATCGTGCAGATGACGATGCCACCCATACCCCTATGTTTCACCAGCTCGAAGGCTTGTATATCGATAAAGATATTACAATGGCGCATTTAAAAGGTTGCCTGGAGTCTTTCCTCAGCATGTTTTTTGGTCTAAAAGAACTGCCTGTTAGGTTCCGCCCCAGCTTCTTTCCTTTTACCGAACCTTCGGCTGAGGTTGATATACGCTGCGACCGCAGCAATAAAGCCGAAATTAAGATTGGTGAAGGCAATGACTGGGTAGAGATTTTAGGCTCTGGCATGGTGCATCCCAATGTCTTAAAAAATGTTGGAGTTGATCCGGAAGTTTACCAGGGATTCGCCTTTGGCTGCGGCATCGAGCGCCTAACCATGCTCAAATATAATATCCCGGATTTACGCACCTTCTACGCCGGAGATATCAGGTGGCTTAAACACTACGGAATCTAACTCTTTCAATAAATCTAACCGTTCCAGGAATCAGCATAAGAACGAATAAAGATATAGTAGCGCCGACAACAAAATCATTCATATGGAGGAAAGTCTGCAATAAATAGACGCTAGCTACAGAGAGTATAAACGTCACGGCTCTCGCATAGAGATGTTGGGGCATCAGCCTTTCAAGATAAGGCAATGCCAGACAAAGCCCCATCTTTATTCCAATGGTTATTCTCATCCACTTATAATCGAGCACAGCATGCTGTAAGAAAATAATATATAGAGCCAACTCAATAGCCAAAGTCGCCAGAGCAAAAACAATAATCTTAGAAGAGTTATATCTAATCCAACAGTAAAATGCCGTGAGAACCAACCCACCTGAGCAAACCCCACCTAATATTTCTGGCCAATTATGGTAGCGCTTATAAACCATGCCAAAAAACCCTGAGATGGATATTGCCAACCCGAGCACAAGTACCCATGGCTTACGGGTTTGAATAAATAGAGCTCCCCAAAATACCACATCAAACATAGCGTGGCCACTGGGGTAAGCCCACCCAATCTTTCCAATTTCTGGATTGAGTGGCACCTGAAATACTGACTTCAGGTAAGCATTAAACACCATTCCAAACAATGCTATTATCAGAGTATTCAAAACTACTCTTCTTTCCCCAAAGTAAATTCCCAAAACTAAAAATAAAATAATAAATTCGGGACTTACTAAAAACAATACAATACTGAAGATATCATTCATTTACTTACTAATAACCACTGATCTATAAAAATAAATATTCACTTTGCAAAAATTAAATTATACCATAGTAACACCTTTAAGCATAAAGAGCAATATAATGATCATAGAAGACCGAGGAATTTTGCTCGGAACACGCAAATTTCAAGAATCGGCATGTATTGCTGATTGCCTCCTGGAAAATCACGGGCTCATCCGCGGCTATGTACGCATAAGCCGGAAAAAAGGCATCCTCTTAAACCCTGGAAATATAGTTAAGGTGGTCTGGAAGGCTAGACTTGATTCACATCTGGGCAGCATGACCTGCGAAAATGAAAAATGTTTATCCGGCATCATAGGTTTTGACAGTCTTAAAACTATGGCGCTGAGCTCAATTACCTCTATAGCCATATTGCTGCTACACGAACTTGAACATCAACCTGAGATATACAAGCGCTTTATTGAATTTCTAAGCAGGCTAGAGGATGATAACTATGATTATTTAACTGCTTACGCCCTACTCGAAGCAGAGTTTCTAACCAAAAGTGGCTTTGGCCTGGATTTAAGAAGCTGTGCTGCTACCAACAGCCTGCAAAACCTGGTTTTCATCTCTCCCAAAAGTGGACGAGCAGTCTCACAAGCCGCAGGAGAACCTTATAGGGATAAGCTTTTTCATCTACCGGCTTTCATGTGCGACGAGACTGCATATGCATCTTTACACGACATTGCCTGCTCGCTAACCGCCCTTGGCTATTTTCTGACCAAACACATCTGGGAACCAGGCCATCAGAAAGAGCCCACTGCCCGCCAACAGTTACTCACCCATATCAAAAAAATAAGCAGCAAGCCTTGTGCCGCCTGAAAACGTTCCTATAAAAAAGCCATTGAAAAAAATTTATAAGGCTATACTATGCCTTAAGTATACAACAAACTTGATAGATTTCATATGCTAGATGTATTTAGAAGAAGTGCGCAAAACCGCATTGTAAAGGGCTTAATGCTCCTGCTCGTGTTAACTTTCGTACTTTGGGGTGTCGGAGACATTATAAGAAAGCACAATAAAGTGCTGGCTTTCAAGGTTGGAAATATTGAATATACCGATTTGGATTGGCATAAGGCCTTTCAACAGTATGTGCAGCGCATGAGCGCCCAATTTCAAAAGCATATCACTCCTGATGAAATCAGAGAAAACAACCTGCATATCGTTATTTTAAATCAGCTTATCAATTCCTTTTTAATTCAGGAAGAATCCCGTGATCTAGGAATTATAGTCAGCGATGATATGGTTAAATATGAGCTTGCAACCATTCCAGAGCTGCAAACCAATGGAACATTTGACCGAGAGAAATTCCAATACATGCTAAGATCATCTGGTCAGACTGAGGACGAATTTATTAAGAACTTCAAGAATGATATCGCCCAGCAAAACCTTATCATGAGCCTGACACTTAACCGAGAAGTCTCTAAGTCGCTGGTCAATACTCTTTTGGAAGCAAGCAACAGCTTGCATAATGCACAAATTGTGAAAATTGCCTTCAATGATATCAAGGTTTCAGAAACCCCAAAGGAAGAAGATTTGCAACAAATATATCAACAGAATATTGCTAAATTTTCTTTCCCAGAAAAGCGCAATCTCTCTTATATTCAGTTCGGCCTTAACGATATAAAGACTGATGAAAACGTTAGTGACCAGATCCTGCAAGAACAATATGAGTCTAAAAAAGCCATATTTACTGAGCCTGAAAAACGCAAGGTGCAGCAAATGGTTTTTAAAGAGGAATCACAAGCTCAAGATGCCCTCAGAATGTTACAGGAAGGGAGCACTTTTGCCACAGTTGCAAAAAAGTTTTTCCCTAATCAGAAGAATTTTTCTATGGGAGAAGTTTCCGCTCAGGGATTTGATAAAGAAATTGCTGATGGTATTTTCTCGACTGCAGTCGGCAAGAACAGTAGGATTATTCAGAGCCCGCTCGGATACCACATTTTTATGATTGAATCTAATACACCTACTAAGACCAAAACATTTGCTGAAGTAAGGGACACTGTTAAAAAGCAATATCTGGAAGATGCTAGATTTGAGGCACTATCGAAGATGGCTCAGGATATAGATGCCATGATAGCTGCAGGTTCTGACTTAACCAGCATTGGTGAGAAACATGGCCTAACTGTTGGATCTGTTAAAGAGTTTACTGACACCGGAGAACAGAAGGAAAAGATTGCGCAAAATCCTGTATTTAGACAACTTGCTGTCACTACAGAGGATCGCCATGCTTCTCTGGTAACTCCGCTCTCTGGACAAGATCAATTCATTGTGGTCTCAGTTGATGAAGTTGCCAAACAGCCTCCGCAAGATTTTGCTGATGTTAAGGATAAAGTTCAAGCCATGTGGCAAGCTCTCAAACAGGATCAGATTGCTTCAACTACAGCTAACAACGTCTATAGCAAATTGGTTAGTGGCGAGAAAATTGGTGATGTTGTCAAGGAATTCAAGCTTACCACGCCGCAAACTGTTGCAGTCTCTTACTTAAACCCTAAGGCAGCTGACTACCCTGATAATGTGATTGAAGCTCTGCTTGCAGAGGACAGCAATAAGGCTACTCGACCTATATCTGATGACAAAAAGAATTATTATATTGCATATGTCACCTCAATTAGCAAAGCGCCTGCCAGACCTCAACCAGAGCAAACTGATAAACTTACCTCACAACTTCAACAGCAGATCCCAAATGAAATTATATTGCAATACCTTGCACATCTTCGGAAGAAGCATAATGTTGAAGTTTACGATGATGTTATCAACACAGTTATAAAACAGAAGTCTTGATCTACTCTTCGCCTTTCAAAAATTGGGGGCGTTCAGCCTTCGCTCTTCGAGCTACGGCATGACATGCATGCTTCGGAATTCGCATTTCGTTACGTATGAAGAATACGCGCCTCATGATCTCCTTGCATTCCTACCCACTTCTTGAAATGCTTTGAGTAGACGTTTTCCCGGCTTGTGGCTTAGAGCCCTCAATCTCAGCAGCTTGCAGAATTACTTTCTTAACACTGCTTTCGAAGGCTTTGTCCTGAAGGAGTTCTGACTTTAAACCACCACCCATAATTGACATTGCTGTAGCACCGTAAATCTTTTCGCATAGGCCTGAATGTTTGCTAGAACCGATAATTTCACTTCTATGAGAGCTAATACTCTTAATAGTTCTGCCCATCTTCATATTACCCTTCTCCGCAACTACGATGTCCTTTAGTTCCTTAGTCAGGAATTCCCTCAGTTTTACATAGTCACCAGGCTTGGTGTGTTCAGCATCCTTTCCCCAAATAATTTCTGCAACCCCTTTGGTAATCTCATTTGCTTCCTGGGTAATCTGATGCATCTTCTTCGTACCAATCTTTTCTTTCTCGGCTTTTTCTAGAGCTGCTTTTGCAGCTGTCTCTGCTGCTGCCTGCTTAGCCAGGTAGGAATCCACAGCTTCAAAGCTCGGGTAAGTCAATTTACTACTGCTTCTTTCAATAGCCTTTTCTTTTCCAGCTTTCTCAGTTTCAGTATCATTCAAATCCACCGCTATATTGCTTGCATAAACCGATGGACTACCGTTTTCTTCTTTAACCTCCTCTTTCCCCCATCTTTTAATTTCAATCTCATAAATTCTCCGTTGTTCTTCTTTAGACATTGTGGATGCGTCAATGCGTTCTTCAAGAATCGATTTCCATCTTCTGGCAGTATTCTCCAATATTCTATCTTCTCTCCCTTTAGTCTTCAGATAAGAGGCAACTTCCTCAAAACTCGGGCGAGGCAGTATATCCTTTGCATTCACGCCCCTTTCAAGAGCATGTTCCTTGAGTCTATTAATGCAATCATCGTACAACTTTTTTTGCTCTTGCACAGACATAACAAATGCACCTGGATATACATCAAGTGTAGCTTTCCACCTTTTGGCTGTAACTTCCAAGATTTCCGAAGGTGCCGGTTGAGGGGCATCAGCGCGAGAAAGAAGCCCAAAAAATGAATTTTCAATTCCCTTTAAAAACCCAGCTTCAATTCGATCAAAGAAGGTTTTATCAGAAGTTACATCAAAGGCAGTCTGTACCGTCTCTATAATCGGACCTAGATAAATTGAGTAAAGCAAAGCTTCAACAGCCGCTTTGTACGCAAATGCCGTGAATGATGCAGGACTTGCTCCTATCCAGCTCGACATATATTCTGTCATCCCCGGGGCTACAGCTTCCAATGAAGTTACAGGTGACAAAGGCCACAATGACACTCCTAGGCCGGCACCTGTTGCTAAAGGCACAGCTGCGCCGATAGCTCTTAATCTATCCTGAGTGGATAGTTCTTTATTTTTAAATACATCTTCAACATATTTATTATAAGCAACAGCACCAGTTTTGGTGGCTGCAAATACGATTTGACCACCTAGAGGGAGAGCAAAATTAATACCTGCATTCAGACCTGCAGTTAATGCCTTGGATAACTTACCTCGGCTCTCCCCACCCTTCTCTAGCCTGGACATTGCCGCAGCTGCTATAATGCTTGCAGGGATAAATATATAAGGGTTAGTTTGAAGCTCATCAAGAAGTTTCGGAATTATAGTAGGGTTGTTAAATCTGGGATCATTCTCCTGCAACAGATCCGCACTAATAATATTAACTCCATTTTTTTTAAGTTCCTCAATATCCTTCATACTCAGGCGCCCATCGGCAACAGGCTCTCCGCCAAATTTATGCTTTAGATCTCCCATTGTCCCTAATGCAGACCTATCCTCCATCACTTCTGAAAGCTGCGTACTATTGGTTTTTGCAACTTGGAAACCCAGGTCTTGGACTCTTGCGATATTTCCTGAAATAGCGGGCTGCCTAAACTGACCGCCCCACCCGCCTGCGAACATAAGCGGGTCATGCAGATCACTCTGCGGCATAAGCACCAAGTTCTTTCCGGCTTCGCTTATTGAATTCAGGCTCGGCCATTGATTATTGAAATCCTGCGCAAGGTTATTAGGTGTAAAAATCTTCCCTATATCAAATACTTTCTCAACCATTGAGCTTAGAAGCTTTTTCCCACTCTCTTCCAGGTGATCCTCTATTTTAAGAAAAACGACCTTGCCTGGGTTATTAGCCATCCAAGCACTGATTTCCTTTAAGGCATCTTCCATTTTAAGACTTGATCCTAACCCATAATCCGCGCAGACCAAGTGGCATAATCTAAGTTCTCCCTTGTGAAAATAGACATCTAATTCCAGACCGTTTACACCCAGATTGAGTAGTTCTGTAAGGCTCAAATTCTGATTAGGCCACATCGAGCCATATGCTGCGGAGTTATAAGCGTTATGAGCAAACACCATAGTTGTTTCAGCCAGAGGCTTAGTTGGATCAGTAAATGGATTTATTGTTTTCATAGCTCAACTTCTGCTATTAACTTCATCTTTTAAGTTTGCTTGATAAATCTTAATAAAAGGTTAAAATTCGATTTTTTATTAATAATTATTTATTTAAAGGCTATTTTTGCAATTTGAACTGCGTGGCTTTTTAATTGTTTGTGATTTGGCCAAAGGACTGGTGAATCCCGCCATTCTTGATTTCATTATTTCAGCATAAAATTAATAATTACTTAACCTTTTAGCGCAATAATAGATGTATTAATGAAATTAAGCGGATATTATGTTTGATCGAATTAAGAAAGGCCTGAATCTAATTCCAAGCGAAGGACAAGATTCGCAGAATAGTGCCGTGGCTCCCTATAAAGCAGTCTTAATTGTAGGCTCAAATTCACCTATACCTGATAATATTAGGGAACAATATCAGCAGGCAGGTTATTTATTAATAGGTGATGGAGCAAAGAACCTAAATTCGCCGGAGATAATCAAATCTCTTGATATGCTCCGAAATAAGATCGATAAGAATACCAAAATATTGATTTCGGCTCATGGAATCGTTGACGAAGACGAAACGCATCTAATGGATGGTAAACCCACCAGTGAATTTCTCAGCAAACTAGCGAAAGCCAGTAGCAGCAAAGATCCTCCAACTATCCCTCTTAATGTTGAACTTAATGCTTGTTATGCTGGCAGCGCAGCACCGGCTGTTAAGGTATTGCCTAAAAACTCCGTGCTTGTGACCCATGGCCCTCCAGAAGACCCAACTTTAAACTTATTAGGTAATAAAACCATTTTTAAATCCAGCCAGGGTTTCGACACAGATCCAGTGCAGGACTTTCTCCATAGATTCGCCCTGCACGTAAAGCAAACAGCGACAATATCTATTCACAAACCAGATGGTTCCATATTTCAGCATACTATCCGTCCTCCTGGTACTATCATTACTTCTCTAGAAGATGTAATACGTCATTTAGAAGCCAAGCGAGAAGAGTTCATAATAGCGTATAACCGAAAATGCACTCCGAAAATTAAAAGTGACCCATCTAATGCTATTACCACGTCAGAAGCTGAAGAGTGGATCCAAGACCGTTTCCTTTATATGGCTCAATTAGGCAAAGACGAGTTTGTAAAAGATCTAAATGAAACGCCAGATAAATTTAAAGAGTTAATTGAGCACAATGAAGACGGCATGAATGCCCTACACTTGGCTGCCTTTCATGGGAAGGCAGCGGAAATTTCCGCCCTGCTTAAATATGTCAAAATTGATGTAAATTCAAAGTATCAGGGATACACAGCATTAATGATGGCTACCCTGAAAGGCCGTGTTGGAGCAGCCTCAGCTCTGCTGAAATCGATGAAAATTGATATAAATTTAGAGGATGATGAGGGAAATACAGCGTTAATCCTGGCTGTCAAAGGAGGGCATGCAGAGATAGCCTATGCCATACTAACATCGAATAAACCTAACATTAATTTAAATGACAGTGTGGGAAACACAGCATTCATGTTGGCTGCTCATTTAGGGAATGAGCAGGTAGTCTCCGCACTGCTAGCATCGGATAAATTTGATATAAATTTAAATGATGGTAAACACACAGCATTAACGATAGCTGCCAAGGAAGGGCACGCTGAAGCAGTCTCCGTTCTGTTAAAGTCTGATAAAATTAATATCAATCAGGGTGAGCAGGGAGTTAGAGCATTAATGAATGCCGCCAAGAAAGGGCATACTAGGGTAGTAGCCGCTCTGTTAAAATCAGGTAAAATTGATATGAATGCAGAGTATCCTGATAGTATAGCGCTAATTTTGGCTGCCTACAGAGGGGATAATAGCGCAGTATCCACCCTGCTGGCCTTTGGTAATTTTGGTATAAAAGAGGCTAATCAAGTTGCTACAGCATTCATATTGGCTGCGGGTCAAGGCCACGAGCAGGTAGTCTCCACCATGCTTGCATCAGGTAAAATTGATGTAAATTCACGTAATAGTAATGGGGATACAGCATTAATGTGGGCCGCCAAAGGAGGCCATGATAAAGTGATATCCATTCTACTAACATCAGGTAAAATTGATATTAATACACCGAATAACGAGGGATACACAGCATTATTCCTGGCTGCGGTGACAGATAATCAGGACGCAGTCTCAACTCTACTAGCATCGCGTAGAATTGATATAGAAGCGGGCAACCAGGGAACCAAATCTTTAATGAGCGCTGCAGTACTAGGGCATGATAAGGTAGTCTCCGCTATGTTAGCCTCTGGTAAAATTGATTTAGGGGCAAGGGATAATTTAGGCTACACAGCATTAATGTGGGCAGCCATGGGAGGACATGATCAGTTGGTTACAACGCTATTAAAATCAGGTAAAATTGACATAAGTGCTCAAAGCAATGACGGTAAGACTGCTATAATGATTGCCCGAGAATCAGGCCATGAGGCGATAGCTAATGCTATTGCCGCTGCAGATACTAAGATAAAACCAGGTGTTAAGTCATTTGGAGAACATACTAAACAATTGGCTGACCAAAGGTCTACAGCCATTATACACACGATCTAATCTTAGAGGCCAATATAATTGTCTTCTCTATTTGAGTTTTTATGTTAGACTCAACCTGAACTCGAGATTATATGAATGCGAAATTTAATTTTATTGCTAGCAATTATAATGATACCACTTACGGTAAGCGCTGCGCATCACCGTGAACTTACTCCACGTGCCCTGGAAGAAAAAGTCAAAAATGGTACCTGCACTAAGTTTATCTATATTTTCACTTCATGGTGCCCTGTGTGCGACAAGAGTTTTCGTGAGTTTATGAAACTGCAAAACCAGTATGGCAAACCAGGAATGGTAGAATTTATTACGATTTCATTGGATGAAGAGGCAGAAGACCTCGATGATTTCGTCATCAAATTTAAGCCACATTTCCCTGTGTACAGGCTTATTTTCTCAAATGGAAAGGAAGCTTTAGATGCCCTTGAACGCGCAGGAATCACCTATTCAGGCAAAGTTCCTCATGCTACTTTCCGGGATTGTGAAGGTAAAATTTTTGCCGAAGGAAGTTTTCAGTACTCTTATTATAACACTATGCTACAATCATGGCGAAATAATAAACATCCAGAGTAGCAAATGCTACAGCAGACATTAGGCATATTTCTAGAGCCCGAGTACACCAGTGAGGATTTCATTGTTACTAACTCCAATATCGAAGCCTTTCGCTCCCTGAGTAACACTCACCTTTGGCCGGAAAACCGGATGCTTATACTAGGCGAAGAAGGCAGTGGTAAAACCCATCTTGCTGGTATTTTTCAGTATTTATATAGCAATGCACTAGTCTGCGAGAATATCGAATCAATTAAAGATGAGGAGTATCTCTTTCACCTCATCAATAGCACTAAAACTATGAATTGTTCACTTTTGTTAACTGCAGCTACCCTACCCCGATTCCGGCTTAAAGACTTGCAGTCTCGTATTAACGCTACCCATAAGGTGCTTATAAAACCAGCAGATGATTATCTGCTGCGCATAATTTTAAGCAAGCATTTTGCTGACCGGCAATTACCGGTCAAAGAAGAAATTATTGATTATATACTAAGCCGCTCCGACCGAAGCTATAAAGCCATAAAGCGGACTGTAGATAGCATTGATAGACTATCACTAGCAGCTAAACGTAATATAACTATTCCTCTGGTCAAAAGTATTTTATCAGGTGATAATCCCTTAACCAAACAACCCGGTACTTTGCTATGAGAATTATCCTCCTCTCTTCCCTACTACCACTTGTGCTCTATGCCATATCATACTTGTATGCAAG
>JABDBN010000036.1 GCA_013288625.1 Alphaproteobacteria bacterium
GCCGCTCGATGAGGCGTCTCTAGAACCATTTGCTCCGACAGTTTTCAAGCCGCCAGTAGCAAGCAGGGCGCTATCTGCTCCGCAACGCCCAGTGACATCGCCGCTTCCACCATCAGTTGAACGAGCAGCGTCAGCACCGCAGCCCAATCAAATGCCTTCACCAAGGGCTTTGGTCAAGAGTGCAACAGAAGCTGAAATAATCGCTACAACTCAGGCGGTTCTTGAGGGAAATGTCAGAGACTATTTAAAAGAGAAATCTCCTGCGGTGACCCCAGTTTCGGCGCCTGCAGTAGGGTCATTAGTATTAAGCAATGAGGAAAGCTTTAGAAAAGCAATAGAATACTGTGCATATAAATATGATAAAGTTCAGGATATTAGCTGGAGAATCATTGGTGATCACCTGATTCGTGATGCTAGAGCACAAAGCTCAGCCAGTAGCTATATTAATGAAAACGTCGCGAGACAAGCTGATGCGTGGGCATATACCGGTCAGTTTCTTAACTCATGTAGGGCAGCAAGAATAGTAGTGAATCTGGATGATAATTTCCTCCCAAAAGACAAGGAAGCAATTATCGGCGAAATTTCTATTTTAGCGAATAAGGTATTTAATAAACAAGGAGAGCCGCAAATCTATTCGGCCCGCGACTTAAAAAATTGGAACACCGAAGTTGCAAAAATTGTGTATAAACATAGGATGCAGATTGCCAAGCAGAAAGAAGGAAATGATAAGCTGACTGATGAGCAACGTAAACAATATAGAATTGATGATACAGCAAAAGATATTATGGCGGCTTTGGACTGCGGCGGTCTGGAAGATAATCATTACCATCTGACTACTATTTCCCAGGTGCAAGTAGGGAAGAAAAGCGTTAGATTAATTGAGACCTCACAAAAGCTAAGTGGACAAACTGAGCAAATTAGGGAAGAGATTGCCAAGGTTGCATCTGGCGCTGGTAATTCAGTACCATGGTTTAATGCACTGGCTCCTTTCGATCAGAAAATAATTCAGGAGAGTTGCTGGAAAATAAAGAATGCCCAGGGCGGGCATTTTAAAGTTATCCCCACACAGTTTATGGAGAAGATGGCTGGTCTGCGCAATGCCTATCTGGAGGCAAGATATACTCAGAGAGGGAGCGAGTCCCCACACAAAACAGTTCAATCCTTCCGTTCATCAACCCCTTCGTTCCACGGCAAAAATGAAGCAGCAAAAGTGCAAGTAACGCTGAGTAACAATCAATATTTACAAACTCTGGACCCAGAGGGGATGTGCTTAAATATTCTGTTCACCCCAACACCTATCGCGCCAATAGAACAAGAAGCTAGTATATTGTTAAATCAATTATCTAAAGATAAGGAGTGTACGATTGCAGAAACGCCTACTAATATAATGCGGACGCTTCAGGGGGCTAGAGATCTTTCCGGCTATGAAAAAATACTAAATAATATAGTCACCCGATTAATTTATATAAATATCCCTCCATACATTAAAGCTTATATCGTAGGTAGAGAGAGTAATCTTGAAGGGATTAAGAGTTTTATAATTGGATTAAAATCCATGCATCCTGCAGTAATGGAGGCTATTATTAATCTTGTAGAATGTCGCACTCTCATTAATACCCCCCGTTGGTGGGCGAAAGATGTGCATTATCATTTGGCAGCCCGTATGGCAGCTGCTGTTCATGACGCAAAGCGCGGTATCTTATCTGATTACATGCACAATGATGAGGTGTTTGTTTATCTTTACCCAATTAGTGAAATAGATGCTTTTTGTAAAAGCGGTAAAGATAGGACTGGTATTGAAGAACGGGTTTTAGGTGATTTAGCTTTTCTACGAGATATTAGAGCCGAAGAAGGAATTGATATCGGGAAACTGGTTTGTAATCGTACAGTGAATGCTGGACATCAGCAAGCTCTTAATGGTCGTAACGGAGGTACGCCATTATGCTATGGAGTTAAAGGTGAGCTTGCGCCTTCTATGCCAGAGCACTATAAAGGCCGGGGGTTCGCTAGGAGTACGGCTGATACTAATAAATTCCCATGTACTGAAATAACTGATAAGTCAGTTGAATCGCCCCCAGTTTCTCCAAAAGCATCTAAGGTTGATTCTCCAAAAACATCTAAGGTTGATTCTCCAAAAACATCTTATGCCGCTGAGGTCCATAAGCCAGTCGCTAGATTTCATTTTACTTCTCCTGTCGCCCCAGGGACATCTCATACAGATGCAGTTAAACATAAAGTAGCATTTGAAGAAGAGTTAAGAAGAACACTTAAAGCAAGGGGCAAAGATCCGTCCGGCAAGGAAGGTGGAGACGGAAAAGGCGTCACAAGATAATGACGGACATGAATAAATTCGCTTAGGATCTATGCTTTTTGCTCAAATCATTTTTAGCCATTTGGGTGGTGAGGGCGTGCTGGTAAGCCGCCATGGCTTTGCCGCGCTCTTCAGTTGAGAGCTTGGCGAGTAACTGTTTGGTGTCATCGTAAAGATATTCTACTTTAACCCGTCCGACACCCTGTTGCATCATGCCCAGATGTTCTGCGGCTTTTTTGGAAAGATCGATAATGCGCTTCTTGCCACCTTTAAAAGGCCCGCGATCATTTATTACTACCAGTGCCGAGCGGTGGTTATCCAGATTGACTACTCGGACAACCGAAGGGATCGGCAATGTTCTGTGTGCTGCGGTGTAAAGGTTCTTGTCAAAAACAACTCCGCTTGAAGTTTTTCGACCATGGAACTTGCCCCCATACCAGGAAGCTGTGCCGCTTTCACTGTAATTGATATTGATGACCGGACTGTAGGTCTGGCCGCGAACTTTATAGGTTTCATCTGAGAATCTTGTTGCAGCTGCGTACTTATCATAGTTGATTTCATTCTCGCCATCAGTGTTGCCGAGTATATCAAAGGTACGTGGTTCCCTTTTTTTGCTTAGTTCCTTTTTCTCAGGTTCAAAATTTGTATCATGTGCGCATGCAGAAAGTTGAATGCATGCAGAAATAATTACTAGATATCTTAATAACGTCATTAGCCTTCCATTTTGATTTTATCAGCGATGGTAAGGATGCTGAGGACGAAAAAATTAGATCGATTCCATTTCATCAACACTTTGTAGTTCTTGCCCACCGCAAAAGTATCGGTAACAATATCATTGTTTCTAACAAATATCAAGTTTAAATTGTCCTTATAATTGCAAATATCCTTGTTTTTGCAGTTTTGAGCATAATTCTTATCGAGTTTGTAAATACGGGAGATGCTAGAATGGCCCATTTGCCAGCCATTTTTAACTAGATAGTTGGCAGCAGATGCAACTGCATCTGGCTTGGAATTCCATATATCTTTAACGCCATCATTATCGTAATCTACAGCATAGCTCAAATAACTTGAAGGCATAAACTGGCATTGCCCCATGGCTCCAGCCCACGAACCTTGAAAATTCTCATATTTAAACTTTTCATTCTTCGCAATCGTCAACGCATTAAGCAGTTCCTTTTCGAAAAAGCTCTTGCGTCTACCCTCATAAGACAAGGTTGCGAGAGAATCAATAATATTATAATTGCCCTGATTTTTCCCATAATCGCTTTCTAAGCCGATAAGCGCAACAATGACTTCCGGGTTGACTTTATATTCATCAGCAACGTTCTCAACCAACTCCTGGTTATCTTTGTAGAAAGCTTTGCCCCGAGCAATTTTGCCATTAATATCAATTAGTTTCTGGTACTCCTTTAAGGTGAGCTTCTTCTCCGGCTGCTTTTTATCCAGGTCTATAACTTTAGGAACGTATTGAGCTGAGCGGAAAGTTGCGACATCAACACTATTCATGCGCTGCGATAACTTTTCTTTCACAAAGCAATCTTTCCAGCCTTCAAAGTCCTCATAATTGCAACTAGCATTAGCCAGAATGGGTAGGAATAGCAGGCTAGTCGCCAGTACCAGGATTCGCACTAAAGTATTTATCATATTTCTCCTTCTCAAGTTTAAATTTATCTGCATCGGGTAGGGGTGCCTTGGTCTTGGTTATATTTGGCCATAGTTTTGCCATTTCGCGATTTATCTCCTGCCATTTGATATTATCTTCCCTGCCGGATTGTATTGCCTCAGCAGGGCATTCAGGTTCGCAGACACCACAATCAATACACTGATCAGGGTCGATTGCAAGCATATTTTCGCCTTCATAAAAGCAATCTACCGGACAAACTACTGCACAATCGGTATATTTGCACTTGATGCAGCTTTCTGTAATTACATATGTCATGGTTAACCTTTTTACTTGATTTTGTTTTTAAAAGAATATATGTTCTCTTTGCCTTATATAAGTTAAGGCAAAAAATTTCAAGTGTTTTCCTTAATGCGGATGTGGCGGAATTGGCAGACGCCCTAGACTTAGGATCTAGTGCCGCAAGGCGTGGGGGTTCAAGTCCCTCCATCCGCACCACTTTTTTGGTTTATAGTTGTGCATATATTATTATTGAGATCAGCTGATCAAAACGAAGTAGTGCTATTTATGAAGGGCGCTGTTAGAGATATTCTTTCAGCTTACGGATGCACCTATGATGAAATTGTTGTACCTGTTCCAAACGGAATGCCGATTGCAATTAATATGCTAATCGAAAATATGACTTATGAAGCTATCCTATGTATTGGAGTAGTAGTAAATAAATATAATAGTCCTTGTCATTTGATCTCATATAGCGATCTTGTCAGGAATTTAAATGAATTTTCAGCCCATTTCAGTTTTCCTGTCGGCGTTGGGATATACTATGCAGATGATATGGAAGGGATGGAAGATAATGCGAGAATGCTTGCGGTTAATGAAGCTGAGTATGTGTGCAATATGATAAGAATGATAAGGCAATTGAACAGTCTTGAAAGCGAGCAGTATGTCAGAGACGGAAAGCATAACTAATAAAATCTACTCTAAGAAAATAATAGGCAAGCGCCTGGCAAGAGTCATGGCTGTGCAGTGCCTATACTCAATCAATGTTGAGCATGCGGAAGCTAATATAGATGATATTATCTACAACCTTATCAAAACTGATTACGCAGAAGTTGGTGGCACTACTTTAAGTAGTTTAGATGAGGCTCACTTGATTCGGCTGGCGCGCGGAGCTTTTGAAAATCAAACCCAGCTAGTGTCGGGGTTACAGAATTTTCTTGCAGATAATTGGAAATTTAACCGCCTCCCTAAACTAATGCAAGCAATACTCCTGGTAGGGGCTTATGAGCTTAAGTTTTTAGATAAAACGGAGGCAGCCATCGTCATCAATGAATATCTGGAAATTGCCAAGTTATTTAATCATAGTGGTGAAGTTGGCTTTATAAATAGCGTGCTAGACCGAATTATAAACAATTCTTAATTACGATGCATTTTTTTATTGCATATTGTGTTTGTAATTCTTAGAATGAATAACACTCATAATGTTATGAAATATTTCTATGAAAGCTTTAAAAACATTGATAGTTATCGCAACAATTTCGATTACAACCACAGTCTTTGCCCAAATATCGGGCGGAGATGCCGCAAAGAATGCTCCGGCTAAGAAGGAAGAGTTACCTGAGGCTGTACGTACGGAGATACGGAGTTTTAATGAGAAGATCGAAGCTATAAATAGCGAATGCAGAAAAAGGCGCGATGAATTGAGGGCAAACCTTTCACCTGAAGCAAAGAGAATTGTTCAGGAGCATAAAGACAGAAAGAAAAGAAACAACCGTGAGCAAAAGCAAGATCAGGATCAAAAAGCTCCTAGTGCTCAAGCAGCTCCTACTAGTCAGGCTGCCCCTAAAGATCAGAGCACCCCTGCCAAGAACTAGAGTTCATCTGCAGGGCTAAGATATTCCGCAGAATCTCTGCCGCAGCCTAAGAGAATTGTTACGGTGTTCGCGCCAGTATTTGCTGTTAATAAATCAAGTGCACCATCATTATCAATGTCCGCAATGGCAAGTGCTTCGGGTGAAAAGCCAACTTCGTAGTCTATTTTAGGTGCAAAAGTCCCATCGCCATTCCCCTTAAGAAAGGAAATTGTCTTGGCCTCACAATTTGCTGTTAATATATCAAGCTTGCCATCATTATCAATGTCCGCAGTTGTCATAGCTATAGGATTTAAACCAACCATGTAATCTATTTTACAACCAAAGGTTCCATCACCATATCCCTTAAGAAAGGAAGTTGAATTTCCATCAGTGTTCCCTGTTAACACATCGAGCATCCCATCACCATTAATGTCTGCTAGGGAAATTGGCACAGGAGATCGGCCAACCAGATGGTTAACTTTAGCAGCAAAAGTTCCATCACCATTTCCTTTAAGAACAGAAACGGTATCATCGATATAATTTGTAGTTAATACATCCAGTTTACCATCGTTATCAATGTCAGCAGCAGCTACATAGAATGGACCTGCACCTACAGAAAGGTCCGTCTTTGTGGCGAAAGTCCCGTCACCATTTCCTTTAAGAAAGGAAACAGTACGGTCATCCAGATTTGATACCACTAGGTCTAGATTTCCATCGCTATTAATATCAGCAACTGTAATGAAAATAGGATATTTACCAACTTCATAATCTACTTTAAGAGCGAAAGTTCCGTTACCATACCCCTTAAGGAAAGAAACGGTATTATCTTCGCTATTTGCTGACAATATATCGAGGTTTTCATCCTTATCCATATCAGCAGTAGCAATTCCTATAGGTTCTGAGCCAACTTTGAATCGTACAGCAGAATCAAATGTTCCATTGCCATACCCCTTAAGAAAAGAAACTGTGCCAGCTTCTCTATTAGTGGTTAATATATCCAGCTTTCCATCCTTATCCATATCAGCAACGGTGATGAATTCAGAACTTGGGCCAGCCCGTAGGTCTATGCGCTTAGAGAAAAGGTGTGTCATAAAACCCTCATATATTAAATAATGTAACTTTAATGTAACATTGCCGCGCGTATTTGTATCATCATATAAAGGAGTCTGCAATATAATTTTAACAAATATATTGCGATGGCATAGCATGCTTTGTTGTGGCGGTTATATAGGCTTTACTTCATGTACCAGCCGGTGTTGTCTTCTTTCGTCGGTTTTTTAGTAATCTCTTCATTAAGATAACCCAGGCGTTTCCTGATGAAGTAATTCATATAATTGATTTCAGGCTGCGAATAGTCATCATATCGGTTGGCGAGATCTTTTATAATCGCTAATGCCATTTCTCTCTCGCCGTATTGAGCCAGAACTATCGCAGGCATCTGTTGGGCCCAACGCGGAATCTTTTGTGAAGGTGTTGCTGAGAGCTTAACAGCCAGCCTTATAGACAGGGTTTTATCGTGGAGTTTATGAAAGGCGAGCAGGGTCGCTTGCGCTAGCCACCACCATTTGGCTTTGGGATCTTTATCGTAAGTATATTCAAGATAATCGATTATGTAGCGCACATCCTGAACATTCTGCGTATTGCTATAATAATAGCTCGCAATCGATGGTAAAAAATTCGACCTTGGATCTAAATCATCGAGGAGAAATAGCCATTTCTTAAGCAAGCTATAATCATACTCCCTAAGCGGGGTATATCTGCCAAAAGTATCACCGGAGTTTTGTAGATCCAGGGCGAGGAAGCGAAAATAAAACTGTTCATCTCCTAAAGAGTTTATGTGAGCCTGAATCAGGGTAGGGGGTTCTGAGAAAATTCCTAATTTCGGCATGAATTTAGCGTTGTGGTTCCAAACTATTACCTGCGTGATCAAGAAAAATACCAATACAACATTTATCCTGTGACGGGTAATGGCCTGTGATTTTTCTTCTTGTGTCATCATCAGAATTGCTTCCTGACAAAGTCAAACAGTGCCATTGACATAATGAATGAAATATAGATCAATGAAGAGCCCAGGAATAAAAGATACTGATTCACATCAGAAAGTCCATAAATCAACCATTCACTTCTGGAAAACATGTCAAGCCGCGGCATCAACATGCCGATTCCATGGAGGATTTTCTCAGCATAATAGCCCAGTGTGGAGCTATGCATGGTGGAAGCGGGGTTTGCAATTGATACCAGGAAAAACCCCATTACCCTTGAAATGAAATAAAATGAAAAAGTTGAAAGTACAGCAAATACTGCGCTCTCGAGAATGAGGGCAGCAAAGAAAGAAAAGGCGATTACTATTAAGGATTCAAAGAAGAAACTAATCGACCAGAGTACCATACCGTCAGTTGCGATTTTAAGTTCTTCTTGGGAGAAATCCACATATTGAAAATTAAATACCGCAAGATACATGATGGCGACAATAGGTATGATCAAAGTTGCAGCAAGAAAAGCAAAGCCTGCATAATAGAGCAGCACGAACTGTACGCGGCTGATCGGGCGTGTCAGTACTAACTCTATTTCTTTGTTTTCGAAAGATCTGCGTACGTGAAAGCACACGAATAAAATCAAGCCAATAATGGTGATCATTCTCACTGAGCCGCCAATATATGCGATTGACATTTTGCCTTGTTCGGAGATCGCAGTGCTTCCTAAAAATATCGAAAGGAAAATCGAGCAGATTACCAATACCATTATGCCGAGGTAAAGCCAATCCCTCATCGCAGTGAGCAAGGTATACTTTATAATGCTAGTAATCTTCATATTATCACCTAATCAAATAGTAATGGTCGTGGATCCTGCGCAAACGTTTCGTATAGCTTTTTATCATGGTTATGATAATAATGCCCCTGCACAATTGTTGGCTGTATCAAAATAACGGTTTCCACTACTGAGGATTGATGCTCAGTAACTTTAGCTAAGCGGCCAAAAAATGGAACCTCGTCTAAGAAAGGAAAGCCATTTTCTGCGCTTTTATCTATATGTTGAATTAAGCCTCCAATCACCATAACTTCGCCGCTCTTAGCTTTGAGCACGGTGTCAACTTCTCTTACCCTTACGTTGGGAACTGTACTTTTTAGCGCCCCTAAAATGCCATTAACAGTTGTTAAAGTATCTGGAGAAAGACTGCCTGCGGGTATATTTACTAATACACTGGTTCTCAGAATATCGATCGCCGGGTCATTTGGCCCGTCCCCAGCGGTATCTGTTAAAGTTGGTCTGATATGCATAGTGACTTCTTTGGTTGCCATATCAATAGATGGTTGCAGCGTTAAAATCACTCCGATAGGAATGGTATGCAAGGTGCTGGTAATAGTAGGGATCTGAATCGTTGATAGTGTTGAAGTGGTAGTGGTATTGGTGGTCGTGGCTGATGGTGTACCGGTAACTGTATAATAGTTCAGATTAGTGGTAAAAGTAAGCACAGCCTGTTGGTTATTAGTTACCGTTATGCGAGGATTAGAAAGAGTTCGGCTAACCCCGAAACCTTCGATCATTTGCAATATTGCATTAGGAGTAGTATTTGCGACAGTAAAGCTTGAGGCAAGTTTTGATGGTGCACTGAAAACTCGCCCTTCTTTTAATACATCTGCAATTGCTGGTGCGAACTTGGCTTGTAAAGATACATCTTTACCGCCCAGACCAGCCCAGTCTATTCCACCATTAAATTCTTCGTTCAAGGTAACCTCAATCACCTTGGCTTCAATCAGTACCTGCATTGACATGCTTTCTCTCAGTCTATCAATATACTCGCCAACTGATTTCTGTTTGCGTTTGTTTGCAAGTACACTGATTACACCAGCTTGTTTGTTAATGGTGTAATATGAGTTAGGAGCTGCTGCTTTTGAAGCCTGATCTATTGGTTTAACTTTTGTTTCAAGATCTTTTGGCTTAACTACAACTTCTTCTTCAGTTACTTCACCTGGTTTGGTTACTTTTGTGGTTGTAGTTGTGGTCGGTGTGGCTCCTTTTATCTCTTCTTCCGTAATTCCGCCAGCTTTCAGTGTCGCGAGTCTTGTACCAAGTATCGCGGTAAGATTCTCATTTAAAGATTCCCAGAATTTTCCATCAACTTCCATAGTGACTTCATTTGAAGAGCCGGAATTCACATTAGCCGTTCCCCCTGAGGAGCTGCTACCGCCACTACCACCGCTACTACCGCTGCTACCACTGCTGCTTCCACTACTAGAATTCCCTCCAGCTACAGTTGATGTGACCTGACCTTTGCTTGAGCGAACCAGGTTGAGAAAATCCACATTGTAATTTACTAGATAGGGTGCATCCATCTCGACTTTGAGTACGCCATTTTCCACGGTATATCGCAAGTTGGCTGCATCGCAAATCATCTCGATGACATCTTTGATTGGCCGGTTGTTAACAGATAAGATTATCCCCCCTTTAATGTTGGGGTCGAGGGCAAGTTCCAGTTCAGCAAGGCGGGCGAGTTCCAGGAACACTTCGCGCAAATTTATATTCTCTGTTATGGTGAGAGATACACGCTTGCTGCTTTTTACCTCGGGAGAATCCGGAGCGATAATTACTGGTGAGAGCGGAGGGATTGAAGCTGCGTTTTCGCCACCATGTTTGTTATCGCAATCCTTATCCCTATGGAGTTCAGGACGTTGAGGGCGGAGTGCTTCATTAATCTCACTGCGTGAGAGATTTGCATTCCAATCCAAAGGATCTTTTTCGTAACGTTTTGAACGTCTGTCCCAGTCATCTGTACAGCTCGTTAAATATACAGCTCCAACTACCAGTGATATGATAACAATAGCTTTATTAGTAAAAGCATCTAACTTCATGAATATATCCTTAAGCCCCGAAAATACTGCGCTTTAAATCTAATCTAGAAAGCAATTCCTTATTGATCAAGAAGAAAATGCATATCTGAATATATTTTTTTCAATTGCGCAGCGCAAAAGCATCGCAGCCTATGTTAATTGAAGCGTAGAGTTGGTATGCGCAGATCTAATCTGGCCGCAAGTTTCTCTAAGTTCTTGGCATGTTTAGTTGCTTCAAGAATAATCTTTTCCTGAATCATATCAGGGTTTGCAAGAAACTGTTTGGTGTTATCAGCTAATCTTGAAGCGGATGTAATCAACTTATGAAGTTTTGCGTTCATGTCCTTAGCAAAAATTCCAGCAGACTTTTCAGTGCTTTCAAGTTTTTCTTGAGCTAGCCTGGCAATACCCGTTGCCGCCTGTTCAATGGCTTTTAACCTGAGCATTAAATCCGTAGCTATGCTCTGATGGGTTTCTTGAATCTTGCTGGATATCCGCACTTCTGATGTTCGGACTAAGTCCCAGGCGAGCCCAAGCTTTTCCATCATGTAAATAAGCCACTTGTGAACATCGAGCTGGTACCACTTGACTCCGTTGCGATAATCGCGGGCAAAAGCATGATGATAATTGTGCCAGTTTTCACCCAATAAGAAAATAAACATCCACCAGATGTCACGTGCAGTACCTGCATCATACTTGCGGGTTCCCACAAAGTGACATAGAGAGTTGACGCAAAAAGTCATTTGCTGTTGTAAGGCGCGACCAATTCCAATGAATATATAACCGGCAACTGCACCTTGAATAGTGCCGCTTGCAATAAACCCGACTAATGGAGGTAAAACTAAATTCATAAATACAGCGATGAGCCAATAATATTTTAGCTGCCAACGCAAGATTTTGTTCCGTCCTAACTTGACCAGAGTAACTTTATCTATTTGCTTAAAGCTAGTGCTATAAAGCATCCATCCCATATGCGCCCAGAAAAAGCCAATAAATCGGCTTTTAAATTTAAGTGGAGTATGCGGGTCATTCTCTTCATCTGTATAGGTGTGGTGTTTGTAATGGTCAGATGCCCAGGCAAGAGCTGGCCCCTGCAACGTGCCTGCTGCGAAGAGCGCGAGGAAAAATTCAATATACTTATTGGTTTTATAAGCGCCATGTGTCCATAGCCTGTGTAGACCTAGTCCTACGGAAATATTAGCAACATAGTATCCGACCAGAAATAATCCGACTTCAAGCCAGGAAATACCAAATCCAAATACATAAGATATGCCTGCACCTACTATAAGTACTGGATAGATTACTAAGAGAAAAAATACTATAGGATTAATCTTTTGCATGGATTGCCTCGCAATAATTACCACTACTCCTTTTATACTAAAATAAAGAAAATTACACTAAGTTTTATAGAGTAGTAGAATTTAATGTTCCAAAGGGCGGATAGAGGTGATAAGGCAATGGCATTAAGAAATTGATTCAGTTAATGATAATATATTGTCTTTTAAATCATTACCATTATGTCACTTTTGTGCCAAAAATATAGTCGGAATAGGCGAATATGCTGGCTTAAACGGTGATTAATTATGATGTTTGAACTAACAAGAGTCTTTTGCTATAATCATCCTAATTATAAGGTGGGGTAACTAGAGGTCGATTTCGACCATAGGGTAGTGTCACCAAAAAT
>JABDBN010000037.1 GCA_013288625.1 Alphaproteobacteria bacterium
TTTGCCAGAAAATAAAGCCAGTAGTCTTCTAAATTCTTTAGCTCTTCTTTTTTCTTGGTGAACTTTTTTAATTCAATAAACACATAGGTTAGCTCATATAAATGCTGCTGGTTGGTCTCGTCCTCCCTAGTCCTATGATAGCTAATGCAATTCACATCATCAGAGAATAAGTTGGAGTTGGTCATAGCGATAATGATCATAGGTATTATGCCATTATGCCATTCTCCGATGTTTGATTGTGATATGTAGGCATGAGAGGCATGGCTAGGTATTATTTTAAATAAATGCGGCTGTCTATTGAATATTTCTACAATATAGATTTTCCCGCTTTCATCTTTGCACCTTAAGTCAAATATACTATATCTTCCCTGACCTAAATTCGGTATTTCTTTCTGAGATATAAAATCTAGTTCGACTATTCTCAAACCCTTAGGTCGGCGTAGAATTGTATTTAAAAAATCCTTCAATATTTCTTTGTGCTGAAACACCTTTTGGAAGGCGATATCATTAGTAGGGTCTAAATATCTTTGCAGTGACATCATAGTGCACCCAAACTCAAATTTACGCATCATTATACTACAGAATTTGCCCTTAAGCTATACTTTCTGCTTTTATAAATCCTTATTGTATCTTCGCTAGCGCTATCATATTATCTGAAAGATAAAATTATTTAATTATTCTATATGAATAAAAATAAAGAGAACTTGCTTTGTATTGGGCTAATGAGCGGAACTGCGTGCGACGGTATTGATGCTGCGCTGATTGAAACAGATGGCAAAGAATTTATAAAAGCCGGGATGGGTTTGACTATCGAGTATACGCAAGATTTTCGCAATCAGCTTATAAGACTTATGAAAGGTGAATATGGCCATTTCTTGCAGTTAGAGAAGCAGCTCACCGAGCTTCATTGCGAGGCTGTACAAGCTCTCTTGAAGAAGGCGGAGCTTAAACCCAGAGATATCGACTTGCTTGGCTTCCATGGGCAAACTGTGGTTCACAAACCAGCTGACGGTATTACCTGGCAGATCGGTAATATTCAGGGGCTCGCCCACAGCACTGGCATCAACACAATCGGCGATTTTCGCAGTCGCGATGTGAGCGCAGGCGGGCAGGGAGCGCCTTTGGTTCCCATTTACCTCAAACACCTAACAGAGAAAATGCCCAAGCCGTTGATGCTTGTCAATATTGGCGGAGTGTCTAACATATGCTACTTGGGTGAGAATTCGATTTTGGCCTTTGATTCAGGGCCAGGAAATGCGCTTATTGATGACCTTATGCAGAAGCATTTTCAACTTCCAGTTGACAGAAATGGTGACACTGCTCGCAGCGGAAGTATAGATAATAACCTGCTGCAGGAGTTGTTGGCTGATGATTATTTTAGCCAAAAGCCCCCTAAGTCATTGGATAGAAATCGTTTTTCCAATAAGAAACTCGATGGTATCCCCGCAAAAAATGCGCTCGCAACTGCTACTGAATTTACTGCAATAGCCATTGCCCGGAGTCTGGAGCATTGTGAAGGCACTCCGAAAATGCTTATCGTATCAGGTGGGGGAAGGAAGAATGCCTTCATGATGGAAAGACTGCAGGCGCATCTTGGGGCAATCCCAGTACAAAAATGCGATGCGCATAACATTGATGGTGATCTTCTGGAAGCTCATGCATTTGGATATCTTGCAGCACGCTCCTATCGAAATTTGCCGATTAGCTTTCCTGAAACTACGCGGACTCGCCAACCGCTATCTGGCGGCGTCTTCTGTCGCGTTTCAGCTTCCTAGGCATAGGATTGGTGCTGATGCGCGGCTTAATATAACTATCTATAGCCGATTTGAGATCCTCAAGCTTAGTAGTGTAAAAGTGATCGGCTCCATTAATCGGGCAATACTCTACATTGGAGTTACGTTGCTTGTCGAGCTTTTCGAAAAGGTTATAAGCTACAGGCTCAGGAACAATTTCATCAGCTGTGCCTTGAATGATCAGGCCTTGAGCCGGGCAGGGTGAAAGGAAATTGAAATCATATTTGTTGGCTGGTGGTGAAATCGCTATAAAGCCCAAAATTTCAGGCCTGCGCATTAGCAGTTGCAATGCAATCCAGGCACCAAAAGAAAAGCCCGTAACCCAACAGCCAGAGGCATCAGGGTTTTGGAGCTGAAGCCAGTCTAGTGCCGCAGCAGCTGCCATAAGCTCGCCGACGCCATGGTCGTAGGCACCCTGGGAATTACCAACGCCAGGAAAATTGAAACGCAGCACTGAAAACTTGTTATCTGAAAGCGTGTGAAAAGTATTATATACTACCTTATTGTTCATGGTACCACCATGAAGTGGGTGAGGATGTAATACCAGAGCAATTGGGGCATTCTTTTCTTCGCTTTGATGATAGCGTGCTTCTAATCTACCTTCAGGGCCATTAAAAATTATTTCCGATACCATTAGTGCCTCAATTTAAATTTTGATAATAGTTTACTTGTCTAGTAGGTTATTATATCTTATAATCACTATCGCAATATGTGATAATAGCAGATTGTCAATAAAAATGGAAGTCAAATATGTTGCTGACTACAAAAGGCAGATACGCTGTGATGGCTATGGTTGATATCGCGCTTCGCGGTAATAGTTCGCCTGTTATTTTGGCTGGCATAGCGGAAAGACAGGGGATTGATCAGGGGTATCTCGAGCAGATATTTATCAAACTAAAAAAGTCGGGATTAGTTGCGGCTGTAAGAGGACCAGGCGGCGGCTATAAACTTGCCAAGCTAAGTACTTCTATAAAAATCAGTGAGATAATGAAAGCTGTTAATGAAAATATGAAAATGACCCGTTGCTCTAATGATAAAAAAGCGGGATGCCTAAATGAAGGAGCGCGCTGCGCTACACATCACCTTTGGGATCAGATGGGCAAACATATTGATTCATTTTTAAGTTCAGTAAGCCTTGAAGATGTTTGTAAACGCAATGTAACCTCTTTTAACGAGGTGCATTATGTTAAACCCTAAGCAAATTTATTTTGACTATAATGCTACAGCGCCTTGTCTTACGCCTGTTAAGGAAGCAATGTTTGACATTATGAGCAATCCGTTGAACCCGTCTTCACTCCATACATATGGAAGGAATTCTCGATCTATTATCGACACAGCCAGATCCCGAATCTCACAATTACTAGGTGCTTCAGACGACTACCAGGTTATTTTTACTTCGACCGGTACTGAATCCAATAACACAGCTCTGTTGGGCATGCGAGGCTATAAGTTGCTAACTTCAGAAGTTGAGCATCAGTCGGTGTTAAAAGTGGTTGGAAAAGGAGAGATCACTGTTGATAAAAATGGGATAGTTGAAATGGATGTGCTTGAGCACCTACTTGCTACTGCGAATCAGCCTGTGTTGGTATCCATTCAGTTTGCTAATAGTGAAACTGGAGTTATCCAGCCTATTGCCGATATTACAAAGCTAGTTCACAAGTACAATGGGTTGATGCATACCGATGCTGCACAGGCATTTGGGCGAATTCCATTTTCAGTTTCTGAGTATGATATAGATTTATTGACGATTACCGGGCATAAGTTTGGCGGGCCAGTTGGTGCCTCCGCTTTAATACTCAAAAAAAATCTGCCTTTGCAACCATTGATGCAGGGTGGCGGTCAGGAAATGCGTTTTCGTTCAGGCACGCAGAATGTTGTAGCTATCCATGGTTTTGGAATGGCAGCGGAAATAGTTGCTAGCACTATGAATAACTTTGCTTACGTCGGTGAGATCAGAGATTATATTGAAGAGGAGATTATTAAAATTGCTCCGGAAGTGACCGTATTTGGTAAAAATGCTCCCCGGCTTCCTAATACCAGTTCCATATCTATGCCGGGAATTAGCAATGAAACTCAGGTCATATATTTTGATATTAATGGGATTGCTGTCAGCTCTGGCTCGGCATGCTCTTCTGGCCGGGTTGATCTGCCATATGTACAAATGGCAATGGGATATAGCGAAGAAGTAGCGCGCACATCCTTGCGTATTAGTCTAGGCATAAATAATACCATAGTAGAAGCTAAAGAATTTATAGTGCTTTGGAAGCAACTGTATTTGAAATCTAATGAATTAATAAAGGCAGCATAATGACGCATGAACAAGTAAAACTACCGGTCTATATGGATTATCAGTCAACTACACCTCTTGACCCCAGGGTGTTTGAGGAGATGGTACCATACTTCTCTGAGAAGTTTGGCAATCCTCATTCCCGAAGCCATCAGTTTGGCTGGGAAGCAGAAGAAGCAGTTGAGGATGCGCGAAAGCAGGTTGCTGGTCTTATCAACGCGGATCCTCGTGAAATTATATTCACATCCGGCGCTACCGAGTCAAATAACCTTGCGATCAAAGGTGTTGCGCATTTTTATAAGAAGCAAAAGGATCATATCATCACTGCAGTGACTGAGCATAAATGCGTGCTTGATACCTGTAGACATTTGGAGCAGGAAGGTTTTAAAGTGACCTATCTTCCGGTTGATGCCCAGGGATTTATCAATCTGGAGGATCTAAAGTCAGCTATAACAGAGAAAACTGTTTTAGTATCGATTCTCGCAGTTAATAACGAAATTGGTACCATTCAGCCCCTTAAGGAAATTGGTAAAATCTGCCGTGAGCGCGGAGTGTTTTTTCATACTGATGCCGCTCAGGCTTATGGCAAAATACCACTGGATGTAAAAGATATGCAAATAGATTTGATGAGTATTTCCGGGCATAAAATCTATGGACCTATGGGGATAGGTGCTTTATTAGTCGGACGTAATCCACGTGTTCGGCTGGAAGCGTTGATCAATGGTGGTGGGCAGGAAAGGGGAATGAGGTCAGGCACTCTTCCCACGCCGATGATAGTTGGCCTGGGTGCTGCTACCCGCATTGCAAAAGAAGAGATGAGTGCGGAGCACAAGCGCATTAAAGCGTTGAGTGATAAGTTCATCAATGCTATTCTTGCTATCCCACATACTCATCTAAATGGTGATAGAAATATCCGCATACCTGGTAACATAAATATTAGTTTTGCTGGAATTGAAGGAGAGTCAATGATTGGTGCTATTAAGAATATTGCTGTTTCTTCGGGGTCAGCCTGTACATCGGCTTCGCTTGAGCCTTCGTATATCCTGCGCGCGATTGGAGTGGATGAGGAGCTCGCCCACACATCGATTCGATTTGGTTTCGGCCGATTTACTACAGAAGCGGAAGTAGATTATGCAATAGACTGTCTTACTAAAGCAATTACAAGATTGAGGGAACTCAGTCCACTTTGGGAAATGATGGAAGAAGGAATAGATATAAAGCAGATTAACTGGGCAGCTCACTAGAAATATTATAAAGAGGAAACAATGGCATATAGTAAAAAAGTTATAGATCACTATGAAAACCCCCGCAATGTTGGTTCATTTGCTAAGGATGAAGCGAATATTGGCACCGGTCTGGTTGGGGCACCTGCGTGCGGAGATGTGATGAAACTGCAGATTAAGGTTAACCCTGAAACCGGCATCATTGAAGACGCCAAGTTTAAGACCTTTGGTTGCCTTTCGGCTATTGCAGCAAGCTCATTGGCAACGGAGTCGCTTAAAGGCAAAACTTTAGCTGAGGCTAAGGCAATTAAAAACACGGATATTGTTGAGGAATTGTCGTTGCCTCCAGTTAAGATACACTGTTCGGTTCTGGCAGAAGATGCAATTAAAAAGGCAATTGAAGACTTCCAGGAGAAGGTTGCCAATGGCTAAGCCGATTATTTCGATAACTGAGGCTGCTGCTGAACGGGTAAAACACCTGCTTGCCAAACGCGATAAGCCTTCTATAGGCATACGGGTAGGCGTGAAATCCGGCGGCTGCTCTGGACTGGCCTATACCTTTGAGTATGCTGAGAAGAAGGAGCAGTCTGACGAAATGATATCGGATAAAGGGGTCAATGTTTTGGTTGAGCCCAAAGCGGTGATGTATATCATCGGCACCACATTGGATTTTGTTGATGAGAAAGTGCGTTCAGGTTTTGTCTTCATCAACCCCAATGAAAAAGGCAACTGCGGCTGCGGCAAGTCTTTTTATACGTAATAAGGCTCCTGGTGGTTATCAATCAGGATGGACATTTGAGAAAACGCTCCTTCTATATCAGTAGCAGTTGCATCAGATATATTTTCAAATGCATCAATTTTGCTGCATACATGCAGAGAGTGCTTAAGAAGGTTTTGATGAAATTTGTCTTTTCCAATGCTCTCATTGGAAAGCTTTTTTGTATCTATTATTCTTGAATAAATACCTAATGAGGCGCATCCTACAGTTGCTATAGCGAGAGCACCAGCTGGAGACAATGAAGGCTCATTTTTTTGAATAATTTGATTTACTGTTTCGTAACTTAAATCTGGCGTTTCAGCTTTTAAACTCAACATTTCTTTGAACAAATCTGCTGCGGTTTTTGGTTCGGGTTTGATTAATGAATCAGTATAGCTATCCACTTTACCAATAAGCAATAAAAGCTTGCCGATTATGACATTGTAGGGGTTTTTCTCAACTTCTACAATGGTAGTCTTAGTTATATTATCAGCAGGTAATGTAGGCTCTGGCGTGGTTTCGATTATAGTTTCACTCATGGCAACTCCTATCCATATATATTTGCTGAAAATATAAAGAAATTTGAGATGTTAATCAATAAGAATTTCTGAGTAATAACGTGTTAAGACTGATTAATTTAACAATCACATTTTGTGATAGACAAGCGACCCTCTTCTGAATTAAAGCAAAAGAAGGTCCATCAATATTACAGGTCTGCGTGTTCAGGATGCGGATTGAAGAGTATTGCAGGATTAGCAAAAAGTTCAGATATTTGAGAGAACGCAACATCTGCAATATTTGTGTTAGCATCATAAACATTATCTATAGCATCAATCTGCCTGCACAGCTCTGTTGCGCAAACTACAGATTTTTCAAAAGCTGGACCAGGTTGAGAAAATATTTTCAAAAGATTTACTGCATGTGGGGCTGACTTAAATGCAGAGCAACCTACCTTTGTGATGGCTAGAGCTTTAGAGTTAGACATCGAAGGCTCAATTTCTTTAACTAATTGACTCACTACTTTAAAATTGTAATCAACTCGGTTTGTCTCTAGACGTTTCATTTCGGCAAAATAAGCGGTTCTATTATTGATAAATAATTTCGACATTTCAGGGGTTTGGAAATCAGTATTGTCAAAAAAGCTATGGATTGTGCTAGCAATGTGTTCGAAATCAGTTTGTGTGCTATTTGCTAGTGTAGCATTATCTCTATTTTCAAGCAGCTGTTCCAAATGTTCATCAAAATTGGTTAAGTCAGCGAGTAGCTTCGGTTTTTGTTCTTCAGATAACAATGGAATAGGTACAGATCTAATGTCATTTTTCTCAATGTTCAGATTTGTTTCAGTCATAGGTAACACCTTAATAAGTTGTAGGGAATTTATATGTTATAAAAATACTTTCGTCTATGTGAAAAATACAATAGTGAAGCTAGTTAGGCCATTATCTGCTACGTGCTGACTCTCTATTTAGTTTTGATATAAAACTCTTAAAATCTTCTGCACTAACTTCATGTTTAGCTACCTTTGAGGAAGGTGACACAGGTTCATTTGACAATTTAGACATATCCTGGGTGTGTGTCAAATCTAGTCCCCTTATAAATGCTTCTTTTACCTTTGGCGGGCATTCGGTATCATTAAGGGCTTCAGCTAGAACTTTTGCTAACTTATGTTGCTTATCTATTTTAAAGCCTTGAAAACAATCTTTCATCACAGCAGAGACTACATCTTTTGTATCCCCAGATACGTTAGCTGCAAATGCTTGCTCCCATTTATTCTTCTTGCAGAAATCTAATAGTGGCAGTATCTCATCATGTGATTTAAAAGTTAAAGGGAGTTCTGTTTGCTTCATATTAATTTCGAAAGCTTTTAGCATAACGCTTCTAAAATCCAAAGTATGGTCATGCATTGCATCGCTTACGAAGTTGTTTAAATAGCGTTGCGTTTGTATCTCTCCTTTAATCAAAAGATAACCCATGAGCTTTGTGCCCTTTTTAAAGTCTACTGTACCTACACTACCTGTATCGATAATAATGGTTTCAAACGGATTATTTAATATGTCATAAAACTCTTTTTCGACTGCTAGTACATGGAGATCGCCTGACCTTTTGAAACCAGTGACAGCACTTTTGGTCATCAGTTTCTCTAGCTTCCACGTGAATTCTCCTTCGCCTGGGTATTCTTCGTGACCTTTAAGGGCTTGTTCATGAGATTCGCTAGGAAAATAAAAGGCGAGCGCTCGACCCTTTCGGTGCTTAAAGCAGTCTCTAGGGTTGTTATCCAATACCCCTCCATCCCTATATTTTTGGCCTTTGATAGTCTCCGCTGCCCTCACTACTGGCAAAGCAGACGATGCCATGCAAGCTTGAGAAACTGAAACATTTGCGTCTTTATCCAAGGTTTCAGAGCTAAAAATTTCCAGCTGATTTTTATCTACATTTGAAGCGGTGATATGGAGATGTTTGAATCTTATGGGATCAATTTCATGCAGTTTGGCAATCATTCCAAAAGTAACAAAATGGTCAGGATCGTCCAAAAATACATATATTTCCTTTAAAAATTCGAGTGATTCTCTAGATCTGTTTGGGTTTTTACGTAATAATTCCTCTATATCGATTGTAAGGTGCCCATCTGGTTTTCTTAACTCAGCATAAACATATTGCATTATGCTTCTTTTTATGCCCATTTCTACGTACTTGCCTAAGCTTTTATCTATTACTTCCTTGGTTAAGCCCTGTAATAATGAAAGCGTATTGCTCACACTTACCCCGGCTGCGGTGAAAGCTGCCATCATTGAGCCGGCTGATGAGCCTGCAACCGCTTCAATGCCTGGTAATATACCGCTTTCATCCAATGCCTCAAGGGCGCCGCCATAGGCGGTACCTTTGGCTCCGCCTCCACTAAAAGACATAAATTTAATATCCGCTTTTTTTAGGTGTAAAACGGGTTCAACACTCTGGCCGCGTTCTGCTCCCACCTTTATATGGGTATACTCCACACCATGCTTTTCATATTGAGAACGCGTTTTCTTGCTGCGTTCTAAAAGTACTACAGCACTTCCGATTATTTCCCTAGAGACTTCCTTATTGCTGGCAGAATTTATGTAGTCTGTCAAAATCGATTCAAATTCAATAAGCTTTTCTAAGGCATTAGTCGCAGCTAATTTTGGGTTAATAAGAGAATCATGGTAAAAATTCACCCTTATGGCTTTGATTATGCGTGCTTGTCTTTCTATATCCGTTTGCGACTGCACATAAAAGGCAATCTCTTCTCCGTTTTTTTTCAATTCAGCAGTAATCTTCGCGGCCTTGGTTGTTTTTTTGTCGCTTATTGAAGATTCCAAGTCAGCTTCTAGGCTTAGTTTCTTATTCTGCAAAGCTATAATCTGCTTTGCCAATATAGTTTGGTGCATTGATAGCTCGTCTACTATGTCTTTAATATCCTTTAAAAAGTCTCCCGGTGAAAAATCCTCCCTCATGGTTGGCTCCGCTAAATATAATGCCTATTTTTAATGATAATTAATAAAAGTTAAGAAATTATTAATTTAAACGATAATTACTCCATTTGCCGAGGTTAGTGAATTTAGATGGGCGGTTATATGCCGCGTCCGGAACTTTGATTTAACGCTATTATAAATGCCTCGAAGTCATCCGCTCTAACCTGATGTTTGGCTACTTTTTCGGCAGGTGAAATTGGTTCATTTGACAAGGCAGGCATATCCTGGGTTCGTGCCAAATTTAGCCCTTTTATAAATGACTCTTTTACTGTCAGTGGGCATTCTGTATCATTAAGAACTTCTGCTAGAATTTTAGCTAACTTATGTTGCTTACTTATTGTTAAATCTCTGAAACAATCCTTCATCACATAGGCGACAACTTCTTCTATCTCCCCAGTTGCGATAGATGCAAATGCATCCGCCCACTTTTCTTTTGTGCAGTAAGTTAATAGAGGTAGTTTTTCTTCCGCAGTCTTAAAAGTCACAGGTTTTACATGAAATTTTACTTTGGATACCTCAGGAATTGATTTCTGTTTCATTGAAATCTCAACGGCTTTTAACATTACGCTCCTGAAATCTAATGTAAAATCGGGTTCTATATCGGTGACGACATTGTTTAAATAGCGCTGAGTCTGGATCTCTCCTTTAATCAAAAGATAGTTCATGAGTTTTGTGCCTTTTTTAAAGTCAATAGTGCCGACTGAACCAGTATCGATAATAATGGTTTCCAATGGGTTGTTTAATATGTCATAAAATTGTTTTTCGACTGCTAGCTCATGGAGATCGCCTGATCTTTTGAATCCAGTGACAGTACTTTTGGTTACTAGTTTTTCTAGTTTCCACTTATAGCCTTTTTCGCCAGTGTATTCTTCCCGCCCTTTAAGCGCTTGATCATGAGATGCGGTAGGAAAATAAAAGGCGAGAGCGCGACCCTTTTTAGACTTAAAGCAGTCTCTTGGGTTATTATCCAGTATTCCGCCATCCTTATATTTCTGGCCATTGATAGTTTCTTCTGGCCTAAATACTGGTAAAGCAGACGATGCCATGCAAGCTTTAGAAACCGAGATATTTGCGTCGCTCAGGTTTTCAGAGCTGAAAATCTGTAGTTGATTTTTAGTTGTGTTTGTTGCTGTGATATGGAGATGTTTGAACCTTTTTGGATCAATTTCACGCATATGGGCAATCATTCCAAAAGTAACAGGCCCTCCAGTAGTCAACTCTACATATATATTAGCCAAGGTTTCCAGAGTTTTTATGGGTATATTAGGATTTGCCTGGACTAATTGATCTATACGCCCTGTAAATTTATTGGGCTTGCATGATTCAAAATAAATATAATTTACAATACTTGCTCTTATGCCTTCTTCTACGTACTTGCCTAAGTTTTTTTCAATTACTTCCTTGGTTAAGCCCTGTAATAACTCAAGCGTGCTAGCTACACTTACGCCGGCTGCGGTGAATGCGGCCATCATTGATCCGGCTGAAGAGCCAGCTACTGCTTCAATGTTCGGTAATAATCCATTTTCGTCCAATGCCTGTAGTACGCCGCCATAGGCGGTCCCCTTGGCTCCTCCACCACTAAAGGTCATGAATTTAATATCCTCTTTCTTTAGTTGTAAAACGGGTTCGACTTTTTGTCCGCGTTCTGCTCCCACCTTAATAGGGGTATACTCCACTCCATGTTTCTGGTATTTTAAATTCATTAGCTTGCAGCGCTCTAAAAGCACTACAGCACTTCCAATTATATCCTTGGAGTTGACGGAATCCTTATACTCTTGTATGGCATCCTCAAACTCCCTAAGTTTTTCTAAGGCATTAGTTGTTGCTAGTTTGGGATTAATTGTATATTCGTCGCTGAAATTAACGCCTACAGCATGGACTATGCGCAGCTTCAGCTCTAAAAATTCTAGGCTTTTCTTATAGTAGGTTATTTCTTCATTGTTCTGGCTTATATTATTAGAAAGTTCCTCACTTTTAGTGTTGTCTCTAGACTTAATTGCATCACTAAGTTTCGTTTCATAACTTGCCCTTTTCTTTTGTAAGGTTGTGATGCGCCCTTCTATTTTGGCTAAGTGTTTTTTCAACTCTTTTTCTAAGCTATCAATGTCAGCCAGGAAGCCTTCTTTTGAAACTTCTTTCATAGTTAACCTCAGCAATTCGCAACTATACTCATAATAGTAATCGTAGCTAAAAATGATTAATAAAGTCCTAATTAAGTAATTATTAATAAAATTTAATTAAATAATTAAATATTTTAAATCAACAAAGGTTGTAACTAATCTGAGAAGCGGATGGACTCCAATTATGACTTAAGGTATATTTTTTGCAGGCTTAACTATATTAGAGGCAATAATGACTAGTGAATTTAAACCCAAAGGGTATCCTACGCTTATCCCATATATGGCGGTGCAAGATGCTGATAAAAGCATAGAGTTCTATAAACGCACTTATGGGTTTGAGATGGGCTCTGATCCCGTTAAGGAAAACGGAAAGGTGCAGCACGCGGAAATGAAGCTGGGGGAGTGTTTTATTATGTTCGCTCCTGAAGGCGCGTTTGACAGCCCAGCACGGAGTGCAGCTTCAACTAATAACGTACAGGGGATCAACCTTTATATCTATGTGCCTGATGTTGATAAGC
>JABDBN010000038.1:0-1348 GCA_013288625.1 Alphaproteobacteria bacterium
TCTTGAGCCAGTTTTTCTTTAGAAACTTGCGACAGCATTTCATTAAATTCATTGTCTGTTATAGTGATGATTGATTTGGTTTTGCATACTCCTACCTTTGTATAAGTTGGAGAGGTTATCTCAAGGTTTTTGTTAATAAAATTATATAAGCTTGGAAGCTGAGCCAAATTAATCTCACCAGGTGAAGTTAAGCTCTTTCGAGAAAATATATTGTCAACTACGTGGCGAGAATTAGAACTAATGTGATAAGGAGTCCCGTTAATCACTTGATCTTCCATATAAGTAACTACTTCAGAATGAGGAGCGAGAACTTGATCAAACTTCTGAGCAGCTAGCTGTCCATGGCATGCAGAAAGTACCACCTTTAACGGAGTATTTCCAATTTCTTTAGTTACTACACTTAAGATATCACCTGCATTAACATAAGTATTTGGATTTAAAAGCAAAGCCGCATCGGATTGGTCTTGATTAGGCTCACCATGCATCTCAACGAATAAATGCGTTAACTTGGTGTCGTCAAGCCCTTGTTGGATACAAGTTTTTATATCATCAAGCGACTTAGCATGTATTTGAGCATTAACTACCAGTACATTAAATCCTTTACTGAGCAACAGATCTATAGTGTTAGTATTGATAAATGCCCCAATATTATCATCATGTCCCATAATAACCAAAGCTGTTTCTTTAGCAGCACTTAACTTAAATGAAGCATACTTGTCATAGTTGCGAAACTGCACCTTACAATTATGCACATTTTGCTGAGTTACATATGAATCAGCTATAAATGAACTTGCAGTAGAGCTGCTTATCTCTCCTTTTTTCCAACCTTTTATTGCTAAGAAATTTGCTATATCGGGATGACCATTATTGGCAGCAACAGTTATGGCGCAATAATCAATCTTACCGCCCTTCTTGACTAGTGACTCTACTAATCTAAGGTTACCTTTTAATGCGGCATCTACTATGGCAAAATCTCCTCCACGACTCTCTATCAAGAACTTTACCATTTCCCAATTCTGTTCCGCTATTTTTCTTTCTATAACCGGGTCCAAAATTTTTGCACCCTTATTAAACAGAAACTCTACTACTTTGCGGTGATTAAAACATGAGGCTCCTGTGATTCCAGAATCCACAAGCTTTGCGCCATTCTTCAAGAGGAATTCTATAATTTCAATATCTCCTGCTTCGGCTGCATTCCGTACTGCAGAAAATGGAATCTTGCCGCCCTCTTGGATTAGAAGCTTTACCATTTTTAAGTCACCACTTCTGGCAGCTGTTGCAATGCCTCTACCAATCTTTGCGCCATTATCCAAAAGGAATTTTACTATTTCAGGAGTGCTTCTTCCTG
>JABDBN010000038.1:1358-11941 GCA_013288625.1 Alphaproteobacteria bacterium
AATTTTAGGATTTCGAATTGACCATTAGTGGCTGCTTCTTCTGCTAACCAACCATCTCCTATCTTTGCTCCATTCTCAACGGTGAATTTTACCATTTCAAAATGCCCAGCTATTATGGCCATTTGCAGGTCATATGCAAAATTATTAATCTCTCCACCCTTTTCGAGTAAGAATTTGGCTATGTTGACGTAGCCATTTCTTATAGCGGTTGCCAGAGCAGAATCAGTAGGTTCTCCAGCGTCCAGGCATTTATTCATCTCAGCATAGGCTTCGCTTTTTTGAGCCGCGATCTTCAAGCAATTTAGCATAAAAATATCCATTTTCAAAATATATATGCGAAATATTACGCTATTATGTGGGGATATGCAATTAATATGTTCGTGAGGGCTTGTTGAAGATTATATCGCTGCCTGCTTTGGGCAGCATTGATTGTAGCTCAATATTTGACAGACTTATCTTTCTTTTGTTACTCTTTCATATTGATCATAAATTTAAATAGGAGTTGTTATGTCTTTCTTTTTTTTTACAGAGCCGGAAACCGTAGTAGTGGAGAGATCTGAAGTGGTGGTACCCGATGACTACGGAGTTGAAGTTGTAGAGAAAGTTGAACTGGTTAGAACAGATGACAAAGAGACATTTGTAGATATCCGAATTGATCTTTAAATTCTCTAAAACGTGATTTGGTAGCGTGAGCCAGCGCCTTGGCCATACTTTTGAATGAGTTCAGCTTTGAGAAGTGTCGATAAGGAATTCCCAACGGTTCTGCGTGGGAGATTGGTCATTTCAATAATTAGCTTGGTAGTTAAACGGGTTTCAGGGTTATCTCTGAAGCATTCCAATACTTTAACGGCTGGTGGTGACAAGGAGAGCTCCTTGTTGTATTTCCTCTGATAAATTTCAATATCAGTTAACGCGTCTGATATAATTTTGACCATGAATCTGAGAAAATAGGCAATTTTATACTGGTTTGAATCCTGTGAGAACTTCCCATTCGAACACTGATTCAAAACGAAATAGTATTCTTCCTTATGCCTCTCAATTTGCCGATCGATGGCCAGATACCTAGCGACACTGGATATAATAGGCTGTGTTGATTGGAGAAGGCTCATAAGAAATAGACCGCGCCCCATACGACCATTACCATCTGCAAAAGGATGGATGGCTAAAAAGCGATACACAAACTCACAGGATATAGCTAAAGGCCAGCGTTCCGTATGTAAATTTGCGTTATACCAGCTTACCAAGTCTGCCATAGCAGAAGCAGTTATTACTCCGGCATCTGCTGTTTGGAAAACAGTTCGAGTTTCTCCTGTGAATCTATTGTGCTCTACCACAGAGTTGCTCTGAACTTTATATCTGCCAATATAAGGGCCGGCGCCTTGGTAAGGAGACATTAGCAGGTGGTGCAATCCCCTTAAATCCGATTCCCTCAGCGGATACAGTAGTGACGCGTTCTCATAAATGGACATGAGCATCCCACGGCACCCGGCAACTTCCTCTATACTGCGCTCACGATCCTTTGATAATTTATTTTCGATTAGCGTACGATTAGCATCTAAAGCTGTCGTTTTACCATCATTTGTAAGTATAGTATCTAGCCAATCAATCTCCGAGTCTGTCAGCAAAGCATTTTCTATCCGAGTTGAAGCTCCAATCATACTGATGCGAGCATAGCGATGAATACTTTCTAGCTCAGCATAGGACAATGTTTGTAACTTTGTATAGGTCCCCAGTAAGCGTCCTTCCAAGTCTTGTAGCATCTTTAGCAAGTTAGGCTCTATTTTATATGAAAGCATGTTTTTACCCTCCATTAACTTGATTGTGCCATATTGTGCCATATATTGCAATGCAATTTGGCACAATGTGGCACAATCAAGCTGGAACTCAACTACTGCTTGCGCTTCAGGAGAATTTTAAACTAGCCCAGTAGTGGTGACCAGGCCGGATCCGATGCATCTAGCGGAGTTTCAATCAGGCGTTCGTTATACCCTGTGACATCAACTGCGTAGATTTTATAACCCGCGCCCATCTGCTGGCGGCTAAACATAATTACGCGTCCATTTGGCGCCCAGGTTGGCCCTTCATCCATATACGAAGAAGTAAGTAAGCGCTCGCCAGATCCATCGGTGCGCATCACCCCAATGTAGAATTGCCCCTTCTGCTTGGTAAAGGCAATAAAGTCACCGCGCGGCGACCAAACAGGAGTGGAGTAGCTGCCATCCCCGAAACTAATCCGCTTAACGCCGGTTCCATCCCGATTCATGACATAGATTTGGGGCTGCCCACCACGGTCAGAAGTAAAAGCAATGCGCGAACCATCCGGAGAATATGTAGGTGAAGTGTTGATGGTACCAGAACCTGAGGTTAAGCGTTGCAACCTGCTGCTACCAAGATCAACCTCATATATATCTGTCGTACCATCTTTTGCAATCGACATGATTGCCTGATTGCCATCCGGAGCAAATCTAGGTGAAAATGCCATACCCGGGAAATTGCCAACAAGGCGCTGCTGACCAGTATGAATGTCGAGCAGATACACCTGTGGCACCCGGCTTTTGTATGACATATAAATCGCCCGATGCACCTTTGGGTCAAAGCGCGGAGTAAGCACTAAGTGTTTCCCATCGGTTAATTCTTTATAATTGGCGCCATCATGATCCATAATCGCGAGCTTTTTCATACGGTTAGTTAACGCCCCGCTTTCCGAGATAAATAGAACCCGTGTATCAAAGTAGCCTTCTTCTCCAGTAAGGCGTTTGTAGATCTGGTCAGAAATTTTATGGGCTGCCCGGCGCCATGAAGCCTTAGGCAGAGTGAAGGAGCTCCCTTCGATTTGCTTTTCCATAGCCGGATCCCATAGCCTGAATTCTACAGTAACTTTATCACCAGAATCGGTGATGCGTCCTGATGTGAAAGATAATGCCCCAATCTGCCGCCAGCTTCTATAGTTAGGCAGCTTATCGATAGGAAGTATTTCCAGGAAGGCCTTATTGTCTATGGGACGAAAGAGTCCTGTGGTAAGAAGGTCGTTTTCGATTACCTGTCTAACCTGGTCGCTCAAAGTAGTCGTAGCGCCACTTGTGGTGAAAAAATCACCTATAGCTATGGGCATAGGTTCAACATTTCCCTGGGTAATATCGATTTTGAGTGCAGCCTGTGCCTGTGTAGAGAACATCAAAACCGCCATGAACACAATCGCATATAAAGACCGCATATAAACCTTCCTATAAATTTAATGGGTATAGTTTATCATAAGCTTTTAAAATTTAAAGATAATATTAGTCTTTATAGCTCCATATACTCTGTTCTCGAATTAGTTTGAGTTTGCCAAAGTGGCGCAGTATGCGTTGACGATACAACTTGAGCTGATATTTCTACAGAAAATTGAGATGACAATGACGTAGAAGTCTGATTATTTTGCTTATTGCTATTTGTTATTAGGTACGCATATAAATCAGTTAGGAGAGTCAGATTATTAATTCCAAAGGCATTAAAAGCCCATATGCAATTGCGTAAGCCTTGCTGGGTAAAATCACTCAATTTTGAGCCAACAATCTTTAGGCACTCCTCTGGAAAATATTGGTTTTTAAGTAACCAATTATCAAATCCATTTGTATCCGTTATGATTCTAGCTAGTTTATGTAGGAACATAGATAAGTCACAAGCACTAAACTCATTAATACTAACTCTGCCTAGAGTGATAGCATCGTTTACAGATTCAACATTCCTATTATTCATTAGTTCTTCAGTTGGTTTCTGATCGACATTATCTAAGAATATATCTAGCACTTTAAATATTTCTTTAGCCAAATCACTTATTGTTAAAGAAAATGGACTAGCACTGACGACAGCATGACTAACTGGGCGAGTAAAAACTACTGCAGGTTCTGCTTTCACATAATCTGTATGGGCAGCTGCAGTTGTTGCCCAACTAGGCACTACAGTCGCAGGCCGTTGCGCTGTTCTAGATAAAATTCTAATTACTGTCGCTGCTTTTTTCGGTTGATCTACTGGCTTATCAGGTAAGCTAACAGGAGGATTAGGCTGTTTACTTGTTTCAGCTTTAGGTTCTTCTCTCACATTATTCTCAACATCTGCATCAGGCATTAATGGCTCAGCTGCTTCGTTCTCATTAAGCGTATAGTTTAAGGCTGGCTCAGGAACTTGTATCTTACCAGCAGCGTGCAGATAGTTTTCAAAAGTATAAGTAATATTATCATCACACGCTCTAGCCTTACCCTTGGTACGTTCCGTAAGTTCAACGCTGTGCTTTTTCATAATAGCCACCGCGCTAAGAGCTTCCTCCAGTGCTATCCGTTCTTTTGCTCTATCTGATAAGCTCCAGCCTTCTTGTAAGCAGTTTTCCTTCCATTTTTTAGGGTCTCTTTTTTTTACACGCTCTTTTGTAACACAAAGATTCCCATGCAATCTATTGAACTTTTCCGTGTACTGATCTAATAGTCGCTGCTGAATGCGAATAGAATTATTTAGCCAAGTGTAGTAATGAAGATGCTGATCTTGCGAGATGTCATCTAGCCTCCTTAAAGTAAGCTCGGCTTGTTTGTAGTAGTTTACCGCAAGCTGCAGGTTAACAATCAATTCTTTCGGGTGCTTTTTGGAATTCAGGTAATGACCTGCTATCATGCCATAGCTATCACCCATTGCTGAAAGCGCTTGAAACACTACTTCTTTATTGCTAGAGGCCTGAGTAAGCGGATAGAGTTTACTGATTACTTGCTGTATTGTTTCTTCATGGTACCTTCCAGGGTTTAGTCTTGAAAGCAAGCTGTCGAGCATCACTACGAGCGGATCTTTGGTGATAGCAGGAGTTGGTTTGGCCGGCAATGGGTCGGGCTTTAGGCCTTTCTCATCTTTTTTTGGCTTGGTAGCTGCTTTTTCAGCTCTCTTTGCAGCTAGCTTTTCCCGCTTCTCTTGCTTCTTTTTCTGGGTTTTATTCTCAAGTTCTTCAGCCGCGTGTTTTAATTCTCTGTCTTTCTCAGCTTCTTGCTCCCATTCCTTAAGATATTCTTCAAGTTTATCATCGCTTATAATGGAATTGTAATAATCAGTGTCTCGCAGCAATCTTGTCTTAGCTAAGAATTCTAAGCGGAGAGCTTCCAGCCTAAGTGCAAATATTGCGTTGCGAATAAGAACGTCTTCTGCGGGAATGCCTTTAACAATATGATGTAGATCCCCTTTACTAGCTATTACTTTATTTTCATAAGTTGTATCATAAAAAAGAAACTCACTCAAAGTTGCTTTTCTAAAGTAGAAAAGCAATACAAAATCTTGTCCATAACATTAATAAGCAAAAATTAATAGGGCATTTTGCATTTCCAAGAGATCTAACTGTTTTTGAATAATTGAATTTTTTAAGTCCAAATTGTGTTTATCCGCTGCTCTAAAAAGAATTTCGCAATTAAGAAAGGCTAATTCTGTAGCGGCAATCAGTTGCTGTACTCGCCTTTGAATGAAAATAAATTCATTAATATTCTTAAACAATTTTCCATGCCATAAATCCTTAGTTGACTGAAGGTTTTTTACAATATCATTCAAAAACTTAAGCTGTGCCTCAGTATTCCGAGCTAGCACCGATATATCGCGTCCTGCTAGATGAAAATTCTGATAATTATAGCAATCAACAATTCTCTCTAAAACCAAAAATCTAACCAGTGCATTTTGTTTTAAAACATCTAAGTCAAGAAGTTGAGTAAGTGTGCCAAGGTCATTGACAGTTGTGCAAATTTTCATGCAAACTGTCACTATCTCAGCAAAAGGAGTAAGCTCCTGCATCTCTTTTTCAGCGAATCTAGCAAGCTCTCTTTCCTTCTGAGTAATTAGCATATCAGCTTTAAATGCGATTTTTTTTGACTGTATTCTTCCCAAATTAAGGTTGAGAAATGGCCACAATTTTAATACCGGGCTTTTAGATGTTGAGTTCAAATAAGAAAGCAGCCCAATCTGAATTTTAATTAATGATCTATTACAATTGAAATAGCTTGTAAGGTTTGGCAACTCGTTGTTATTATGGGTAGCAATCCTTAGATCTAACAAGGCATTTTCCGTATTATGCAGGACATCTGGTAATCTTGGCAGTAGTTCAAGCTGAATTTTCATTATATGAAAAATCTTATTCATTTCTTTTATGAAGTTAGCATCATCGTCTGGAATAAATCTTTTACTTCCTGGTTGCGTATATAACGAAAACACAACCTGCTTTACTTTTTCCATCAATAGCACGTAGTCCATTGCATAAATTAGAATTTTACTATTTGCAGCAAAAATATCCTTTACAAGATCTTTATAGAGTTCAAAGTAGCAAATTATACTAGAAGTCTGCGGCATTAAATCGAATAGTCTAAGATAGCTATCAATACAGGATATCAAATATTGAAGCCTCTCTGCATTTAAAACCTCATCTGTTAACTCTTTAAGCTTAACTAAACTGTGGGTAAATTTATCACATGACAAAGTCAGTTTTTCTATCTCTTTGCAGAATTCCGGGTAGAACCGTTTGAAGGGAGCACTTTTAGAACTATAATATGTATTCACAGCATATAGGTTGTGATAAAATTCAGTGCTAACTTGAAAGAACTTAGCAATCACATCACGTTTAGAACTGTCAAACGTGTCCCGAGCCAAATTATCATAGTCGGCAGTGTAGGGGTTTTTGTATTCATATGTTACGCATGTAGGCAGGTCTACATCTGCACTTGGTGGTAACGTCGCTGTAGTTATAGATAATCTATTTGGTTGCTCTAAATGGTCCTTATGTAGCATTATAACTTACTGTCGAAATGTTTCGTAGATATATTATGCTGGATTTTTGCAAAAGTATAGCGCATTATATCAAATTAGCGTGACGGAAACTCGAAATTCGCAGCAATATACTGAAAGATAAAGAAAAGTTAGATTGCTTAAAACTGATTCTATATTTCTTAATATTGCAGCTAAGTTTAAATTATATTAAGCAATTGACAGTGTAGATTTGTTTTGCATATGATCGAATTTTTTAATACTATTCACAAACCCTATGTTTTCTAAAATTGGGGGCGTCCAGGAAACGTCATTGCGAGCAAAGCGAAGCAAACCAGTGTAATGCCTTGTCACTAGGTTGCCGCGGAGCTCGCGCTCCAAGCAATGACGGTATCATGGCGACTCCACTCAATTATTGAGTGCTTTGGGTATCATTTATGCATTCGTAGCTCAGCTGGATAGAGCGTTGCCCTCCGAAGGCAAAGGTCGTGGGTTCGACTCCCGCCGAATGCGCCACCCTACGCCTTCGTGTTGATGGCCATCTTAAAATTTAATATATTACTGTTTGCATGCTTGATTATTTGGTGACAGATTTGAAAACTCAGAATGGAAAATTGTGTCTGTTGTTCGGCATAACTGTGGAACTTACTTATTGCGGCGCAAGGCCTAAAAGAATTCCAAGCGCCCCCTGACCCCCTACAGGGGGCGCTCGAAAAAAAGCGGAATGCTTTTTTTCGTACCTAAATTTAAAGGCCTTGCAAGGAACGATAATATGAGTGAATTGGAAGCAGGGAGTATTTAATGCAGTAGGCCTGTGTATACTCTCTCTTAGGTATGACACTTATTGACTTTTCGCAAGAGTAAATGTATAACTCAGCTACTATTATGAATTTTCTTAGATGAGGAACGATTATGACTATTCCTGGCGTAATAATTAAAAGTAACACCCAATCAGAATCGATGTTAAGAGAGTTATTTGATAAAAAGGTGAACCCTGTTGCTTGTGATAATTATGGTGGAGGGAAACATTGTAATGAAAGCAAAGTAAAAGCTAAGGTAGAGGTTTGGGGAGCAAGAGGAGATAAAGCCTCAGAAGATGACTGTATGGTTGCCAGAGTTTTAAAAATAGATTCAAAGCCGGTAGCGATGTTTAATATAGGAGTGACAGGTAACCCTCCTACTGTGATTGATAGAGCTCATGATAATGGTGCAGTGTATGAATTGTCTGGTTCGTTTGTAAAAGATAGTTACTTCAGTGATGGCTTTTTAAATAATACTATTGCCAGCGACATTAGAAAGATAGTAAGCAATTGCAAGGCTGGAGAAAAATATACAAAAGCGATTGTAACTTTTAATCCGCAGCATCCATATCAGGAAGAACTTTTGACTTCAGCTGGATTTGCAAAGCTCACACTAGAAAATATAAAGGCCATACTAGGGTCGAATTCTTTGCATCCTGAACGTTTTCAATTTGTGGATAAGCAAGTTAATGAGTGTATTACATGGAGTACCAAGCCTACTCAAGTAGGGCATAAAGACTGGCATGATAGTAGGCCTTGTGTCGAGTGGACTGAGAAAACAATGATGGTTAGTGAAGTCAGCGCACAGCATTTTCAACCCTATGATGAGTTATAGTATAATAGAAAGGTTAGGCCCAAGAAATGAGCCTAACTCTAATACAATCAAAGCTCATGATTTTAAACTAAATCGTAAAAATTACATCTGTTCTTTTTCCAGCTCATGGATTTGGTCTCTCAGCTGCGCTGCCATCTCAAAGTCAAGGTCAGAAGCGGCTTTTAGCATTTGCTTGCGCAGTTTGGCAATCTGCTTAGGCAGCTCTTTTGCTGTCAGTTTCTTATCAGGCTGGTCTTCAACGGTGTAATGATCATGCTCATAAACGCTATGCATGAGCTCACCAATCGACTTCTTAATGGATTGCGGGGTAATGTCATGTTTCTTATTGTAGGCAAGCTGTAGCTTGCGTCGGCGGTTGGTTTCATCAATTGCAGCATTGATAGAATTGGTCATCTTATCGGCGTATAGAACAACCTTACCATCTATATTTCGTGCGGCTCTACCAATAGTTTGTATCAATGACGTACGAGAACGCAGGAAGCCTTCCTTATCGGCGTCCAAAATGGCAACCAGTCCACACTCCGGTATATCCAACCCTTCACGAAGCAGGTTGACGCCGACAAGCACATCATAAGTGCCGCGACGTAATTCCCTGATGATCTCAATGCGCTCTAAAGTATCAACATCAGAATGGAGATAGACTGCCTTAATGTTGATTTCTTTCAAGTAATCAGCGAGCTGCTCAGCCATGCGTTTCGTCAGCGTTGTCACCAATATACGGTAGCCTTTTTCCACTGTGCTTTTGCACTCTGCAAGCAGATCATCAACCTGAGTCGACGCCGGCCTGATAATACATTCTGGATCGATAAGCCCAGTAGGCCTAATGATCTGCTCAACATAAGCACCGCCCGCATATTTCAATTCCAGCTCAGCTGGGGTGGCGGAAACAAATATTGTTTGTGGGCGCATATTATCCCATTCGTCAAATCGGAGTGGCCTGTTATCAAGTGCAGATGGCAGCCTAAATCCATATTCAACTAAAGACTGCTTGCGCGCCCTATCACCATTATACATGCCACCGACCTGGGGAACGGTAACATGGCTTTCATCGACGAAAAGCAAAGCATTTGCTGGCAGATACTCAAACAACGTAGGCGGTGGCTCACCGGCATTGCGGCCGGAAAGATAGCGGGAGTAATTCTCAATACCTTTACAGGTTCCGCTCTCCATTATCATTTCCAAATCAAACATGGTGCGTTGCTCAAGGCGTTGCGCTTCCACCAGTTTATTTTCTGCCCGGAATAATTTAAGCCTGTCTTTTAATTCCGATTTAATAAGCTTAATAGATTGCTCTAACGATGGGCGCGGAGTGATATAATGGCTGTTGGCAAAAACGGTTATCTGTTCAAGCTGCTCAATGCGTTCTCCCGTGAGAGGATCGAACTCGTAGATGACTTCGATATCATCACCCCAAAAGTTCACGCGCCAGGCACGATCCTGATAATGCGATGGAAATATGTCTAAAGTATCTCCCCGCGCACGGAAGGTTCCGCGTTGAAAATCAATATCGTTGCGTTTGTACTGCAGCTCTATCAACTGCTGCATGATTTCATTGCGGGGTTTTTTCTGCCCCTTGCTCAGCTTGAATATCATATTGACATACCACTCGGGCGAACCCAAACCATATATGCAGGAAACCGAAGCAATCACAATTACGTCCTTGCGCTCCAAAAGCGCCCTGGTTGCAGAGTGCCTCATCAAATCGATCTGTTCATTGATCTGAGAATCTTTCTCGATATAGACATCGGTTCTGGGAATATAAGCTTCAGGCTGATAGTAGTCATAATAGGAGACGAAATACTCCACAGCATTGTTGGGGAAAAATGATTTCATTTCACTGTAGAGCTGAGCTGCCAGGGTTTTATTATGCGCCATAATCAAAGCGGGACGCTGCGTTTTCTCGATGACATGCGCCATAGAGAATGTTTTGCCAGAGCCTGTCACACCCAGCAACACCTGATTGTGCTTATTTGCATTTATGCCATCCACCAGCTCAGATACAGCCTTGGGCTGATCACCTGCCAGATCATACTCAGAATGGATTTTAAATTGCTGCACGGAATGTCCAATTGTATTATGAGTAATTTTATAGCAAAAGCAAAGTAATTGCCAGAATAATAAAGCTACATATGAGTTTTTGCCTTACTTTTCTTCATCCATTTTCTTTTTCAATTCTTCGATCTGCTTTACAG
>JABDBN010000039.1 GCA_013288625.1 Alphaproteobacteria bacterium
CCAACGAAACTTATTCAGTGTATGAAAAGCCGTGAGCATTTCATTATTGTTTTTACAGCGGTCTTCTACTGCTGATAACGTCGCTCGAGAAAACATATATTTCAATATGATAAATGACTATCTATCATTACAATAACCAAATTAAGAGAATAATTGCAATGGCAAATATACATGCATAATTAATTTCATACTGTAAATCCGCTAGTTCTATTCTGTTCTGCGCGATCGAAGGATTTGCGAAGTGTTTGCCAATAACTCGCTCTCTGCTCGGCAGAGCCATGAACACTCTGTGCCAGTGTATTCATAGAAGAACAGCTGTGGATCGAAGCCGAGGGTTTCTTTGCTGCTGGAAGGACGGCTATAGTACTTGCAGGGCGCACATGATTCGAAGGATTTGGTGGTGGTATTATTTTAATAGTTTTTTGCTTGTCAGTATTAGGCTTGTGGAATGTAAAACTAAAAGTCTTACAAACTGGTATTTTACTGCTTGCACTCAAACAATTCATATTGGTTGCAGCAGGCTTATTTTTATTAGGCACTTCTATTGCCTTACTACAGCGGCTTTGCTTTTCCAGAATTGCTGTGCGTCTATGTTGCGCTTCAAGAAATTTGGGATCCTTGTTGATTGCTAAATTTAAGTCAGCTAGACATTCTGGAGTCTTTCCTTGCTGCTCTTTAACCAGGCTTCTGTTGTAATACGCCTCAGCAAAGTTGGGATTTAGTCTAATCGCTTCATTTAAATCAGCTAGCGCGCCCATTTGACATCCTTGTTCATTCTGAACCAAAGCCCTAACATTGTATGCCTTATAAAATTCAGAGTTTAACTGTATAGCTTGAGTCAAATCAATATATGCGGCATCAAGCTTGCCTTGCTTTCGTTTTATTCTGCCTCGATTATATAGTGCCTTATGATGTTTTGAATCAAGACTAATTACTTTATCCAAATCGGCTAACGCACCACTTACGTTTCCCTTATCCTTTCTAATTAACCCGCGATGATAAAGTGCATCAGGTAATTTAGGATTTAACTGGATTGCAACTTCAAAGTCTTTTAAAGCATCATCAGTTTTGCCTAGGCTTTCTCTCACGGTACCTCTGCAGTTATATGCTTCTGCAAATCGCGGATTAAGGCTGAGTGCTGCGTCAAAGTCTTTAAGTGCCTCTTTAAGTTTCCCTTGTTTCTTTTTTAAACAGCCTTGGTCATAAAGCAAACTAGCAGATATAGGTTCTGCCTTTCTGAGTTTATTTGCTTTTGCAACTTTAACTGTATCAATTGCACTAACTGCTACCTGGGTTAGATTTACAAGTGCGGGTTGAAAGTTAGGGTTTGCCTTAAGGGCTTTTCTTAAATCAGCCTCAGCACCAGCTTCATCACCGTTTTGTAGCTTAATTCCAGCACTATTATTATATGCCTTAAAGTTGTTAGGGTTAGTCTTGATAGCTGCATCGTAATCTGCAAGAGCAGCATCGAACTCTTTTAGACATCTTCTGATGTCGCCACGGCTATTATATGCCTCAGAATAATCTGGATTCAGGTCGATTGCTTCATTGTAATCATCGAGGGCGCCATACCAGTCTCTTAGTTTAGTTCTGACCTCGCCTCGATAAAAAAATATTTCAGAGAAGTAAGGAGTGAGTGATATGGCCTCGTCAAAATCAGCAAGTGATTCGTTGAATTTTTTTTGCTCATATTTAATCGTGCCGCGGTTGTATAATGCTCTGGATAATTTAGGGTTAAACTCGATTGCTTTATCCAGATCAGCCACAGCGCCATTCAAATCCCCTTGGGCTTTTTTGAGTGCGGCTCTACTATTAAGTGCTAATGAGTACTTGGGATTAAGCCTGAGTGCATTGTTTAAATCATCTAATGCCCCTTTGTCATCTCCTAGTTTATGCCTAGCCTCTGCTCGGCTATAAAATGCATCACACAACTGAGGGTTGAGTTCAAGGGCTCTATTTAAATCTGTAAGAGCTCCAGTATAATTTCCTTTGCTCACTCTAATATCGCCGCGTAAACTCAACGAAGCACTATCGGTTGGGTTAGTGGCGATTAGCGTACCTAAATCATCAAGTGCAGCGTTTGTGTAACCCATTTGGTCTCGAAGATTAGCTCGATTATATAGTGCCTGATAAAAACGTGGGTGTAATTCAATAGCACAATCTAAATCAGCAAGTGCGCCTTTAGTATCTAGTTTTAGATTTTTAACTATAGCTCTGCAGTTATAAGCTTGATAGTTTTTTGGGTCTAGCAAAATTGCTGTATTGAAATCTTCAAGTGCGCCATCAAGTTCATTCAGCTTTTTTTTGGCTTGACCACGGTTATTAAAAGCCTGCGAATAATGGCGGTCTCGGTTGATTGCTTCGCTAAAATCTAGCTTTGCTCCTTCATAGTTTCCACTTTCTAATTTTGTACAACCGCTGTCAAAATACTTTACAGCTTCACTCTTAGGTTGTTTTTCATTGCCCACATTTATTTGGTGCATCCTGGCTATAAGTTCTCTTTCAAGTGCTGAGGCGTGGATATCCTTGCTCCCATTTAGCATCTGAATCAATGGAATATAACATCTTCGCAATTCATCTAAACTCATGTTATGGATATTTTCTTTCGTAAGCTTCCCGCTAGCTAAAATACTACTGTAATCAATTGATCTTCTCCTACCGAACATAATGTATATAATACAATAAGTTGCTCTATTAAATCTATTATGGATTTTTAAAATCTTCCATTATTTAATTAATTTTGACTTCGTACTTTTTTCTCCTATATTTAAAAACTCACCGGGGGTGCTTTAGAAATTGTTTTCAAGGCTGAGATAAACCCTATAACCTGCTCTGGATAATGCCTGCGGAGGGAGTGTGAAAATAACTGCATCCTATTAATAGGAGCAGTCTCATATTTTTACACCCAGATAAAGGCTATAGATAAGCAGTGACGGTAACCTTTAAGGAGTACTAATAATGCGGCAGATACTTTTAAACCGAATCTCATTCGTTAGAAAACTAACCACCAGCGCATTCAAATTGCCTCCCTCGCCAGAAGGTGCTTTTTTTGATTGGGACGGAACAATATTAGCATTTAGAGAAAGTAAATTTTTACGGTGTTTTAACCAGACATTAGATGAATTGGGTTATCCACAATCCAAGCATATGACCAGCATGCAAGGATCAAAATCGATATATGATTCATTTTATAGTCGTATAGATTCAATTGATGGAATAGATAAGGCTTATAGAAGATTTAAGAAGATTTTCGCCTCGTGGCCAGTTTCGCAAGATGAATTAATGCCAGGGGCAAATAGTTTATGTGATCGACTTAATTCAAGTAAAATACCAGTTGGTATAATAAGTAATCTAGATCAGTATTTGCTTGAAAAGCAAATTAATGAACTCGGGTTGCAAAGTAGTTTTAAGATTGTAAAAGGTTCTGCACAAAAACCTAGCACCTCTGGACTTACATGGGCAGCGAGAAGTTTGGGGCTTCCTGTATCTAAATCACTATGGTATCTTGGTGACTCTTTATCGACAGATATATTAGCTGCAAATAAAGCAGGTTTTACCTCTATTCTTGTTAATGAATCTGTGTCCTTATTGGATCATCCTGGGTCAGAGAATATAAAGCCTGATATTCGGTTTAATAATATGAATGAGGTTATCTCAATGCTTGACACTCTTAAGCAATCAGGAAGGTCTATATGAATTTATCAGAGAAAGCGTGGAATAAAACTGCTGACTTCTATCAAACAATTATTAGTCATCCGTTTAATCGGGGGCTCATGAATGGAACTCTGGACCATAAAATATTTCGTTTTTATATTGAGCAGGATCAGTTGTTTTTAAAGGCTTTTGCACGCAGCCTTGCACTGATTGCAGCCCGCTCTGAAAACCCTGATCATATTGCGCAGTTCTTAAAATTTGCTGGCAACACAATAGCAGCTGAACAAACAATTATCGCCAGGTATATAGGCAAAGAGGTAAAGGATAGAAGTACCATATCGCTAGCGTGCTTGTCATTAAACAGCTACCTTTTGCAAGCAAGTAGCTTGGAGCCGGTAGAGGTCGCGGTTGCTTCCGTGCTGCCTTGTTTTTGGCTTTACCTTAAAGTAGGGCAAGAAGTATATAAGCAGGCCAATAGCAATAGCCCGTACTTTGAATGGATTAAAAATTATGCAAGTGAACAGTTTGCTTTGGATGTAGAAACTGTCATAACGATTTTTGATGAATTGGCCGAGAATGCTTCGCAGCCTGTAAGGGATAAAATGCTTGAGGCTTTTTACCAAAGTTCAGTGTTGGAATACCATTTCTGGAACGATGCGTATGAGTTAAGGGTTTATGATGCTATATGTAAATGAGAACTAATTGAATAATTCTTATTTAGTTGCCCCTAAAACAAAACGAGCATGTTCACGCCTAAGCATCTCATATGGGTTTATGCAGTGAAGCTTCAAACCAATGCAAACGTTAGGTATTTTGATTTTTTTGATGCTATTAGCTGGTATTTCATGTGTCACAACTGTGTAACCGTGCGCCTTGGCATGAGCTATAAGCCAATAGTCAGCACCTTGTGAAAATATAGAAATAGCTGCAGGTTCGTAATTTTGAGTGCTGGCCCATTGACTAACGCTGGTTAGCTCTGGAATTACTATTTCGTCTGCGGGAAGAAAAAAATCTTTTCCTTGATCTCTTGCCCAACTTGCAAGTTCGTCCTCACGACTAAGTTCATCGCCAACTTTTTCTATACTAGCTACTTTTCCAGTTCTATTTTGTTCCTGAAGCCAATGCCAAAATGCAGGGCAAAAATCAAATCCATAGTGGAGATTCTTTGCTTGAATAAATACATTTGTATCGAGTAAATATTTTGTCATAACATTACTCCAATTCCTTTACCAAGGTTATTAAACGTTTCAGTTCTTGATATACCTAACATTCTAAATGCATCACGGTAGAGGGTGTGGCCTTCCAAAGTACTGCATACTAATGCTCTTGTAAAACGGTGGCTGACCCTGGAAAGAGTCGTATGATAAAAATTGCCACCGCCGGCACTTTGATCTGCTATTTCTTTGAGTCGCCCTTTCTCTGACGCCCATTCATTATCGAACTCTGCCCTTGATAACCAACCTGCATCTAATAATCTCCTAAGTATGACTAACTTGCTAACTTTAAAATATTTACTAAGTCGTTCAGTAGCTTGATGTAGCGTTTCGTTGTTACGACTATGTAAATTTGAACGCAGTAATAACATTGGGACCAGAAACTCTGCAGCTACTGCATTACACCATACTTCTTCTTTTCTAAATCCATTAACAGGCGCTGCACTTGCATTAGACAAACCAGAAGAATCTAACCATAGATGGGCCAGTTCATGAGCAAGTGTAAACATCTGGCCTGCTTTGCTGTCAGAGCCATTAACAAAGACTAAAGGTGCTAGAGGGTCTGATATTGCAAATCCCCTAAATTCCTTAAGGTCTAACTTGCGATTATTATTGCTGAAAACTACCCCGCTCACCATAACTAAAATACCAGCATCATCTGCCTTTTGAATAAATAAGCGCAAGGCTTCTTCATAATTTCTACATTTATTGCGCGACTCGATATCAAAATCTATAGTCGCACGTATTCTGTCTGCTACATCTTCAGGTCTATCTAAAAGTGAAGCGCTTCCTATCATGTTGCACGGTGCTTGTTGGTTTATTTGCGCATAGTCTTTATACCATGATTGACGTTCTTGACATGTATATATCATGTCAAGCAAATTAGGACTAAGCAGTGTTACCACCTGACTACTAAAGGTACGAAAATCAGGAATTGGCAGTTTTTCAATGGGGGGATTTTTTAGAAACAAGAAACCAAAAGGTACGTATACAGCTTTAGCAAATTTCTCCAGCTGCTTTAATGTTGGTTGAAGCTCGCCTGTTTCCCATTCTAGTAATTTAGAAAACTTATGCAGCAGATACTCTAAATCAAGAGTTGATCTCTCTCTTGCCCAACGGATCATACCAGGAGATATCGCAACACGTACCATATTTTCCCTCTAAATTCTCGTTACATATTATATTATAAGAGAACGCATTCAACAATTATACACATATTTTTCTGCATAAAACCCACAATTCTTGTTTTCAAGTTAATTACTACTAAATCAGTATGTTAATTTGACTAGACGTATTTCAGAATGATTCTGCAAATTTAAAAATGGTACAAAAACGGACTACTTTTGGTTCCCGCATTTCTCAGTTTTGGAACAAATATTATAAATATCAATAGGTTAATTGTATCTATATAATTATTCAAAACTGGTTTGCTTTGTTTATACATTATCCTATACACCACAAAAAAATTGGGTTAGCTTTATTCATTATGAGTGTAGATTATTTGATTCTTGGTAGCGGTTTATCAAGCCTGTCATTTGGTGCATTAATGGCTAAAGCAGGGCGCAAGGTCGTTATACTTGAAGCCCACGACTTGCCTGGCGGGTATGGGCATACTTTTATTGAAAAAAATGTGAACTGCGAATATCACTTTAATGCCCAGCTGCATTACGTCTGGGATTGTGGTGAAGGAGAGCCGGTTAATCTGGTTTTAAAAAAGCTGGGATTAGATAAAGAAGTTGAATTTGTGCGGTACAATGAAGACGGGTTTGATCATATGGTTGTACCAGGCTATAAAGTTACAATTCCCAATAGCTATGAGAAATTAACCGAGAGGTTAGCAACGTTATTTCCCGATCACGCTAAAAACATCGCTAAGTTTTTGGAGACCACGAAGCGGTTGGCCACCTTAATTAGTAAACTAAAATCTCCGCCAGGCGCATCTCCGCTTAGGTATATGAGTCAAAATCTTTTGTCTGCTGAATTGCTATTATATTATAATAAATCTCTGCAACAAGTTTTTGACAAATTTGAGCTGCCGCTAGCTGCACAATCTTTGCTCGCCAGCCAATGGCCGGATTTTCTATTGCCACCTGCGCAGCTCTCAATTTACTGTTGGGTAGTGTTATTTGATGGGTATATGCGTGGCGCCTACTATCCTAAAAAGCATTTTGAGCATGTGGTTAATTCTCTGGTTAAGCTGATTGAAAATAATGGTGGTCAAATCATCTATAATCAAACAGTAACCAAATTCCTTCGTGATAAGAAGCGCATAACCGGAGTGATAGCCAGAGATACAACCAATCCCAATATTCTCACTGAATATAATGGTAAGTCGGTAGTTTGTAACTTTGATCCCAAGCTTGCTGCCAGCATGATAGGATTTGAACATTTTTCGCCGAAGCTCAGGAAGCAACTGGATTATGAATATTCTTATTCCAACTTTATGGTTTATGGAGCTGTGCGCGGTCTTGATTTGCGCCAACATAATTTTGGCAGCTGGAATATATTTCACAGCCAACAGTTGGATTTAAATAAGGCCTTTAATGACATGTATGAGCTAGGGGATTATAGCCAATTAGCCTTTGGCATGTCAGCTCCGTCACTGGTTACTGATGATCCCACAGGTTGCCCGGAAGGAGAGCAGATCTTTGAACTGATCACAGTTGCCAATTATTCGCTGTTTAGGCATCTTAAATACAGAAGTGCTAAAGAGTACAATCAGTTTAAAACCAAAATCTTCAATGCTATGTTAGATGTGATAGAGGAGAAATATGTCCCAAATTTCAGGGAGCATATATGTTTTAAAATGCTGGGTAGCCCAACAACGAATGCTAGCTATTGCTGGTCGCCTGAGGGGAACTCATATGGAGCTAATATGACTCCAAAGAATATGGGGCTGGGCAAAATTGGCTTTACCACTTCTTTTGATAATTTTTATTTCTGCAATGCTACAGCAGGTTCTGCGGGCTTCGCAAGATCCTTTCATAATGGAGCCGTGCTCTATGAATATTTATCTGGTGAGTCTGTGGTTAGTATATGAAGAAACTAGCGGTCATCGGTGGGGGAATCGCCGGAGTATCTGCGGCACATTTACTACACGATAAATATGATGTCACACTATTCGAGCGAAATAAGTACTTAGGGGGTAACAATCACTCAGCACAAATAACCTCTCGCGGCAACCTTTTCAAGGTGCCAATGGGGGTGATTACTTTCCCCAGAGCTGATTTATTTGTACACACAATTGCTTACGCAAAGAAATTTAATTTACCCCTTGTGCAAAAAACCATTGCTCACGCCTTTACTCTTAATCAGGAATTAGAGTATTGCCTTACCCACCACCCCAGGGTACCACGCGACTTGAGTTTTAAAAGGATAAAGCGTGAAATTAGTGATGCATGGTATTTGCTTAACAAATTTAAAAATTGTCCTAAATATAATGATTTGAAACTAGGCGATCTAATCAGGCTTGGCCATATTTCAGAGAACAGCGCAAAGTACTTCCTGGCTCCTTTTGCTGCTCTTTATCTGTCTATGCCTTACATGGCTATATTTGACCTTCCAGCTCATATTATTGCGGACTGGTGGGCTAAATATTGTTTGCCTATAAACTCGATGTATATGTTTAGTTATATAAAAGGAGGCAATCACCAGCTTATTGACGCGTTTATAGAGCGTAGCCAGCTGAAGCTTAAGCAAGGTGTTAAAATTACCAATATAAAACGCACCGGTGAAAATGTAGAGTTATATTACGATGGTATTTCCGAAGTTTTTGATAAAGTCGTTCTGGCTATTCGGCCTGATGAAGCACTAGCACTGCTTGATAATCCCACTGCAAATGAAACGTCATTGCTTAAGCAAATCGATGTAGGCAGTGTTATCACGACTTTGCATAAAAACTCTCAGTACTCATATTTTGGCGCTTTGACCGCTGATGTTCGTGAGCAGCCAGGTAAAGACCCATATGTGGTAAGCACCTTGGGACAAAATACCTGCTTTGGATATGATCTGGAAGATGAGCATTATGTCTCTATTCATCAGCCGGGCATGCACCCAGTTCCCGATGATCAGATAATTCATCAGGAAGAATTAAAAATCCCTTTACCTACCAAAAGTAGTATTGATGCTTTGGATAATATTGACTCATTAAATAATAATAGCTTTAACACTTATTTCTGCGGCTCTTACTTTGGGAAGTATTTCTACCATGAGGATGCAATCACTTCTGCCATTAAAGTTGCAAAAACTCTTGCGTCTAATGTGTAGATAAAATCACTTGTTTAAGCGCTCATTATCAAATATAATATTCAGCTGTTTATCTATTTGGGAATACTAAATGAGACAGCGAGTATTTATTCTGGCCTGTGCGGCAACAGCTACAGTTTTGGCTAACAAAGCATGTGCACTTGATATAAAAAGATCCCCAGATTTATCCTTTGCAGGAAGTAAGCTAAACATATTGCCTATAGTTGTGCTTAAGCAGGGCATATGGGATCCGAATAAAACTATCGTATACCCACATATACCTAAAACTGGTGGTACAAATTTAGATAGTTTAATGAAAGCTATTGCGGTAGACCATGAAGTGGCTGTGGAACGTGCGGCCGTACCGCGCGTCGCTGAGAGATCGCCTAATCTGTTTACAGCTGGGTCTATTGGTGGTTTAGAAAGAGTTAAAAAAAACCCAGAGAAATTTAACGGTAAGGAGCGACATTTAGACTTTATCAGTGGTCACATGCCAGTTCCAGAAGTGCAAGATGAAACAGCTCTATTTGGCCCTGAAGTAACTTATGTTGGAACAATGCGATACCCAGTGTTTCGCGAAATATCAGCTGCAAACTTTGACTTTCAAAGAGGCTACGTTGAACAAGCTAATGTAGTTCATTATCTTTTAAAGGTGGCGATCGATAACCCGCAAACTCGATTATTTGCCGGAGAGAATGCGATGACCGGTAAGTGTACGCCTGAAACGCTAGAGAAAGCAAAAAAGAATATCAAAGATCGATTTACATTTGTTGCCCCAATTAATGATATTGAAATAGTTATGGCAATTGTAGCAAGCCGATTTGGAGTTTCTGATATAGCCTATGCTCGAGCGCAAGTAGGCGGACTACCGGCTATTACTCTTGAGGATGAAGATAAATTTGGATGTAAACTTAGAGATTTGCGTTATAATCTCTCTGAAAAACATGAATATGATATTGAGCTCTATAATTGGGTTAAGGCCGAGTGGGAAGCGTGGAAGGTTAAGCATATTGAGTCTATTACTGGTAATGTTAAACCTAATAAACAATACCTAACTCTTATGCCTGATTTTGTTCAAACCAAGAAGCCCCAAATAATGAATGCGCTGCAAATTGCTGAGCATAATCTGGCTGCGCGAGAAGAAGTTGTACCTGTGTACCAGAAGCATAGTGGATTACAAGCAGCGGATAAAGCAAGCTTAAGCAGGTAATAAAACCGTCTTTGCTTGACTTACAATTGCGAACCCCCTCTTATGGGGTGAAGCAATTGTCTTGAGCC
>JABDBN010000040.1 GCA_013288625.1 Alphaproteobacteria bacterium
CTCCGGCTTGCCTGCTTAAGAAAGGGGCGACAAAAGCCACGGAAGAGAATATTAAAGTGATACAGGAATTGGCAGGCAAAAAAGAGGTTTGCCTGAATGGATTGTTTACTCCCTGGCAACCGGGTGGCGGCAACCAAGACGCATCAAGCCTCATAAACAATGCGATTAAAGCACTAAATAAAAAAGGCCAAGCAATAACAGATGCTTTAACTCCAGTAGATAAAAAAGGGCGGTTTGTAATTGAAGACAAACACCAGCTTAAAGGTGCATTTACTCCTGCAAATATGGGACGGGTAGTGCCGATACACGGAAATACCTTCAGCAACATGTTAAAAGGAGCAGCAGCTCATATAACCATTCTTAATCCAACTTCTATAAAAGTAGATACTAAAATTCAAGTAGATCCAGAAATTAGAGCTAAAGTTACGGGCAGGAACAAGTATGCTCAAGTTGTTCAGTATATAAAATTAGGGGAGGGTCATAGCAAAGAAATGGTTGCATTAATTGATGACTCAACTATAACAGCTTTGGTGTTGGGTTCACGCGAAATTGTAGTGATATGATAATGAGGATCTTTTAAGCTGGCAAACTCTTTAGCCGCATCCATTTTTTTAGCCACGTCACCTTTTTTCACTCCAACCCTGACCAGTGCCGCTTCCAGCTCATAGTTCAATTGCCCTATTGAAGGCAGAAGATTTGGATTTTTTTGCAACTTTCTAACCAGTGCACTTTTAGGGTCTTTTTTATGCATTAAATCTAATAGCTCTGTTCTATTAGCCCGAAATACTTCCTCACTTTGGCTATGAGCTATTCTATACATGCATGCCGCCAAATCACGTACATATGTAGTTTCAGCAGGAGAGTTGATTTTATCAGCTTGACAAATAGTTTCAAAAGCCCGACATGAGCTTAGGAATTGTCCAGTGTAAGCAACAAGATCAGCCTGGGCTTTTTTATTCGCATAACCTTCATCTGCCTGCATATCTCGCGCATCTCGAATTAGATGATTTCCTCGAATAGTTACTCCTATACCCTGAACTTCATCGTAAGATGTCATGCAAGCTCGAATGGCAGCAGTATAGTTTCCACTCGTGCTAATTCCTTGCGTGATCTGATTATCCACAGCCAATGGAGCAGGTGGCAAAGCAGTCTCTCTTGATAAATAACTCCTCACTTCGCTGGCGACTTTATCCTTTGCTCCGTTTAAAATATTGTGTTTTGTACCATCAAGCATAACCACCTCACAAAATAACTAATACATTATTAGGCATACACTAGAAAGCTTAATAAATGGTTAACGGGTTTATGAATAAAATATGGCGCATTAGCTTTTTCCAGATTATGATATGCATTATGAATAGGATACGATGATGGAATATACTAATATTCACAATGCAAAGACGCATTTATCTAGGTATTTGAAAAAAGTGCTGAATGGAGAAGAAGTTGTAATTTGCTCATACAATAAGCCTATCGCTAAACTAATCCCATATCATAAAAAGAAGAAGAATAGGGTTCCTGTGTTATTAAAAGACAAGATTCAAATCCACAAGAATTTTGATAATTAAAACGTCAAAGCCACTTATGCATATACTTGAGCGCCTTAGATGAAATCGAAACTTTAAAGAAAAATAGATATCCGCAATTTTGTTGCATTTTTACAACAATATCTAAAAATATTGGGAATATTACAATGCTTTATTGACCTGGCGCAGCTACTCGCAATATCATCTACACGAAATTTATTAGAGAGATGATATGAAAAAACTTGGTATTGCCATTATGATTGCGGGTTGCGCACAAGGCGCGCAGGCTGCAACTGCTATAACTACTCCTGCTACCCAGCCTGTAAAAAAACCTGCTTGTGAGAAATGTAAGCAACCTTCACAAGCTGAAACACCTTCGGGCTTAACGGTAACTCTGGGTGGATCCCTTGACACGCAAGCCGGCTACCGCTATCAAAAGAGAGCATTTAATAAATCAGCTGTTGATGGCGATACCTTGCATAAGGGGGCGATAGTCAATGAAACCAAGATTGACTTAGGCATTGAAGGCAAAGCCAATGGTTTAAAATATGGCGGAAAAATCAGTCTCTTCGCGGACACTTCACCCCATTATAACGGCAACATTATAAGAATTGCCGACACGGTTTCAACCTTCGTCGAGACCCCGTATGGTAAAGCCGAATTCGGCAACAGCACTTCCGCTTCATTGCAAATGCAGGTTTCCGCTAATAATATAGCGCGCTTACCTGGAGGCATTAACGGCAAGGCGCAAAAATGGATGAGTGAATTTGTTTATCTGCCTGGCGCAACCAATGACTATGACAAATTCTCCTCACACTTTATTAAGTGGCCAGTATTGCCAATAGATAATGATCATGAATCTGCGGCCGGTAAAGTCAGCTACTTCACACCGAAGGTTTACGGCTTGCAAGCTGGTATCAGCTACGTTGTAGACTCTGAGCTTCACGGAACAGTTGCAAAAACCCAATCAGTGGCTAAAACCGCTGATAAGGAGTATAAAAACATAATCGATGGCGCCATTAAGTATGAAGGCAAATTTAATGAGATTGAGTTTACTACAGCTCTTACCGGCCAGATGGGAGATGCCAAAAGAAAAACCGCAGCTCTAGCACGCAATGATCTGCGCGCATGGGAACTAGGCGCTATGGTCAAATATCATGGCTTTAGCGTAGCCGGCTCCTATAGTGACTGGCACCACACCGGCGCTCCTAAGATCAAGGTTCCAGGACTCAAGTACGGCGCTTCTTACTGGACAGCAGGTCTGGGATATGAACAGGGTAACTTGGGCACCAGCATCACCTACTTTAATTCCCGTCGTGCCAATACTAATAACGCACACCCGGTTGCTGATGCTACGAATCCTAATAATAAGCCTGATGTTGGCTTTAACCGGTTTGAGCTAGTATCTATTGGTGTAGACTATAAGCTTGCTCCAGGCTTTATGCCTTATGCAGAAGTGTCACTTTTCCGAGACAAACATAAGGGCGCAGCTTTAAGCAACAAGGGCTCTATTGTACTTGCGGGTACTAAGCTTGTGTTCTAATTGCGATTTCCTAATTTATCAGGCTCGAAAAGTTATTGGCTTTTAATTTTTCGAGTCTGCAAATAATCATCTATATCCTCTATCACTACTCCTTCTCCAAGTGCAGCTCTTTCTGAAGATTCTAATAGATCTAATGTATCATCTATGGTTGCGTTATTAAGTTGCGCAATCTTAGCAGCAGTTTCCACTTTAGCCCAGTATTCTATTTGCTTTGGAACGCTTCTAGAATTGCGCCTCGCTTTTTTAACCGTTATTTTACACAATTCATCAGACGCCATAGATTTATTCCCCCGATTTGTCGCATAAACACCTTTACTTACCCCAATTTGTCGTTATGATAGGTTAAAACTAGATTTATACACCCAAAATGTCAATCTTGCTGCCTGAAATAATTGTTTCCAATACGGATAGTCGCAAAATGATTTTTCAGGCACTTGCTCAAGGAAAACTTCGTAAGTTAGCTTCTCGTCTTTATACTTCAAATTTCATTGATACCCCCGAAACTATTATTAAGCGTAATTTATGGCATATTATAGGGCAACTAGTACCCGGAGCATTGATTGCAGACCGTACTGCGCTAGAACTAAAGCCTGCTGCAGATGGCTCTGTGTTTGTTGTCTCGAATAAAAAACGCGATATTAAACTTACAAGTATTACAATCCGCCCACGTAAAGGACAACCTGTACTGCCTTCGGACAGTCCATTTATGGGTAATTTATATCTCAGTTCTAATGCACGCGCCTATCTGGAAAATATGAGGATATCTCGTCCTCGTGGAAGAAGTGTTGCCCGCACACTTGGAACTCATGAAATAGAAGTAAGACTAGATAATATTCTTAGGAAATCAGGAGAAGCAGCACTCCAACAAATACGTGATCAAGCACGAAAACTTGCTCCCTATCTCCATCTAGAAAAAGAATTTAATCAATTGGATGAGATTATTGGCACATTACTCGGGACGCGTGATGCACCTATTTTATCAAAGAGCGGTATAGCTAGAAAAATGGGTGAACCTTATGACCCCGACCGGCTACAGTTGTTTGAAGTACTACATAATTTTTTGCATGAAATGCCACCAATTATACGCCCAGCTCCTATGGCAACTGAAACACTAGCTTTTTATGAAGCCTATTTCTCAAACTTTATTGAAGGCACGGAGTTTTCTGTAAGCGAAGCAGAAGAGATTGTTTTTGAATTTAAAGTTCCAATAAATAGACCTGCCGACGCACATGATGTTATTGGTACTTATCAAATTGTTTCCGATAACAAGGAGATGCAGAAAATACCAAAGTCTTTCGAAGACTTTATAATGCTCATGAAACAGCGACATGCTATTATTATGGAAAAACGTCTAGAAAAATTACCTGGGGCATTCAAGACAGAACGTAACCGTGCAGGCAGTACCTTATTTGTTAATCCTGAATTAGTAACAGGTACTCTGAAAAAAGGGTTTGAGTTGTATAGGAGCCTTGAGACGCCATTTGAGAGGTCTGTATTCATAATGTTTCTAGTTACTGAAGTGCATCCTTTCGCAGATGGCAATGGACGTATTGCTCGCATCATGATGAATGCGGAGTTGGTAGCAGGAGGCGAGCATCGCATTATAATACCTACAGTTTATAGAAATAACTACCTCATGGCATTGAAGGCTATGACGCACAATAAGCGACCAGATGCTTTAGTACGCACTTTAGATTTTGCTCAGCGCTACACTGCAAGAGTTGATTGGAGCAATAGAGCAATTAGCCAGAAGATTTTACAAAAAACTAATGCATTTACTGACCCTAATGAAGCAGATTTGCAAGATATTAGATTAACGCTTCCAGATGATACCTTGCTAGCTGACGCTAGAGAGTTCTATCCTGGCGACTCTACTTAGCCGCGCGAAGCATTTCCCAGTACTTAGCATAAATAGAAGCAGCCTCGCCGATGTCGGCCTGGAATACCCCTTTATCTATATACTTTTTAGGGGGATACATCACAGTGCTATCCCTTACCTTAGGATCCAGAATTTTTATAGCTTCTTTGTTTGGCGTAGAATGCCCAATCTTTTCCACAATGGCTTTGGAAACTTCCGGCTTGTGGATGAAGTTAATAAATTTATGAGCGTTGTTTGTATTCTTTGCTGACTTTAATATCACAAAGTTATCCAGCCAGAGTATGGGCCCTTCTTTGGGGAAGGCAAACTTCACATTAGGGTTTTCCTGGGCGATCATATAGGCATCACCATTCCAGCAAGTGCCGATAGCGATTTCTTCATTTATAAATAATACCCTTGGAGAATCGGAATTCCACACCCTCACATTAGGCATTAGAGTCTTAAGCTTTTCATAGGCCTGTTTTATGTGCTCTGGATTCGTGTCGTTGCTTTTATATCCCAAAGACAAAAGCGCAATATCAAATATGTCGCGCACGTCATCCACCAAAAGCAGCTTGTTCTGATATTTAGGATCAAACAACTGGTTCCAGCTATCAATTTTGTCCTTTATATACTTTTCATTGTAGGCAATGCCGGTAATACCCCAGAGGTAAGGTATGCTATAGTCGCTCTCAGGATTATGAGCGCTGCTAAGGAATTGGCTGTCGATATTTTTTATATTGGGAATTTTGGTTTTATCAATCTTCTGAAGCAAGCCGGAGTTTTTAAGCCTTGAAACATAGTAAGTAGTCGGCATTACTATATCATACCCGTTTTTCTCGCCAAGGAGTTTTAACTTGGCAAACATAGCCTCATTGCTATCAAACGTGGATATCACAACCTTTATACCGGTTTCTTTAGTAAATTCTCTAATTACTTCATCGGGGATATACTCCGACCAAGTGAGTATATGAAGTTCGTTACTCTCCTGAGCTTGGGCCCCAAACACCAGCAAAAAGGTAATTAAAAAGCTATATATGTATTTCATTCTATATTACCCCCACTTCATTCAATGTTTTGAGTATAGCACAATTCTAAACTTTTTTTCGCAAATTTAAACTGGCAATCGTTGCAAAAACCAGCGACGCCAAAAACAATATAAAGCACAAGGCATTTATTTCAGGTTTCACCCCTTGACGTGCCATCGAATATATTTGTAATGGTAAGATCTCAAAGCCATGACCTGCCACAAAGAAGCTTACTACAACATCATCCAGGGATAAAGTAAAACTCAGAAGCCATGAGGCAAAAATTGCCGGCATCATCAGCGGCAAAAGAATTTTGGTTAAGACAGAGAAGTCACTCGCACCCAAGTCCCTTGCCGCTTCTATGATTCCCTTGTTAAACAGTTTGAGCCGCGACAGCAACGTAATCACAACAAAAGGCAGTTCAAAGGTTATATGGGCAATCAGTAGCGTAATGAAGCCTAACTTGATCTGAACACAAACAAATAAAATCAAAAGGCTTATGCCCAGGACTATATCTGGTGACATCACCATTGTATAGATAAGCAAATATATATATTTGTTATAGCGGCTTTTCTCAGCGTAAAGCCATAATGCAAAAAACACTCCAATAGTAACGGCGAATGTTGCCGAAAGACTTGCAATTATCAGCGAATGCACCGTTGCTGTGATCAGAGATTCATTAGAAAACAACTCAACGTACCAGTTGGTGGTAAACCCTGTCCAGCTCAGCGAGTACTTTGATTGATTAAAGGAATAGACCGCAAGCAATATGATCGGAACATATAAAAAGAGATAAAAGATAAACAGATAAATTCTGGTCAGGTTCTTCATATTTCAACCTGCCTGTCAGATTGTTTCGCAGTTTTAAAATGCACGATAAGCATCAAGGCTATAACCACAGTAAACAGTATGCTCAAAGCTGCTCCAAATGGCCAATTGCGAGCTACAAAAAACTGGTTTCTGATAAGGTTACCAAGCAGGATGTCCTTGGCACCTCCAAGCAAATCAGGAACATAGAACATTCCTAGAGCCGGCAAGAACACCAGCATACAACCAGCAACTATACCAGGCATGCTGAGGGGAATAATGATTTTAAAAAACAGATTAAAGCGGTTCGCCCCCAAATCCTGAGCCGCTTCAATATATTTTTTCTCCAGCTTTTCCAGAACCGAATAAAGTGGCAAAACCATAAATGGCAAGAGCGAGTATACCAGTCCTAAGATAATAGCAGCCCAATTGTAAAGCAGCTCAAGCGGCGCATCAATCACCCCTATCCATAAAAGGAGCTCATTTATCACCCCTTTGGTTCTAAGCAAAATCATCAGGGAGTAAGTTCTCACCAATGTGCTCGTCCAAAACGGAATAATAAGCAGCAACACCAGCATGTTCTTTTTAAAGGGCGTACTGCAAGATAGCATATAGGCACAAGGATAACCTAGCATCAGGCAAAGAAAGGTAACTATACCAGCGATTAAAAACGAGTTGTAAAAGATGTGGAGGTAGGTGCTGGAAAAAATGCGCGAGTAATTTTCTAAAGTAAAAACAAATTTAAAGAAATTGCTGTCGTCATTTTCAAGGAAGCTTGCGATCAGGATGAGCATATGAGGCAGCAGTATAAAAGCGACTAGCCAGAAGATCATCACAGATAGTATAACCGAACGCAGACCGCCTTTATTAAGCATTCAAAATCACCTCCCATCCTTTAACCCAATCTACAGTTACTTTCTCCCCCCTTCTATAGTCGATAGATTCATGCGTCTCATCAAAGAACTCGCTGGCTAAAAGTTTCTTGCCGCTTTCAAGCACAATCACAGAATCAAGGGTAGCACCTTTATAATTCGTTTCTTCAATAAATCCTATAAACTTACTCGCGCTGTCCTTTTGCCCTTTATACTTGCTAATCCTCAGGTCTTCCGGGCGGAGCATTAGCTTAACATGATCATTGACTTTAAAACCTTTTTTTATGGTGGTGCTGTATATTAAATTATCTTCAATATTCATTGTCAGTTTGTCCTTGGTCGCTTTTTTCACTACGGCATCAAAAATATTAGCTTCCCCAATAAACTTAGCCACAAAAAGATTTTTCGGACATTCATAGACATTCGTTGGAGTATCAATTTGCTCCACAACACCCTGGTTCATGACCACAACCCGATCCGACATAGAAAGCGCTTCCTCCTGATCATGTGTTACAAAAACAAAAGTGATACCAAGGTTGCGCTGAATCTGCTTAAGCTCTGTCTGCATCTGCTTTCTCAGCTTATAATCCAGAGCGCTAAAAGGTTCATCGAGCAATAGTATCAAAGGCTTCTTCACCACTGCTCTGGCTAATGCTACCCGCTGTTGTTGCCCGCCGGAAAGCTGGGCTGGCTTTCGGTCTGCATAGCCTGAAAGCTTGACTAACGCCAAGGCCTCTTTCACGCTTTTATCGATATAGTTATTATCCTTTTTCTCCATACGCAGACCAAAGGCTATATTTTCATAAACTGAAAGATGAGGAAAAAGTGCGTAGTTTTGAAACACAGTGTTAACCGCACGCTTATTAGGTGGGATATTGTTAACAATCTCCCCATCGATTACTACATCACCGCACACTGGTTGCTCAAATCCGGCGATTAGTCTGAGTATAGTTGTTTTCCCACAGCCTGAAGGGCCAAGTATCGTGAGGAATTCCCCATGGTTTATAGTAAGGTTGAAATCTTTTAGAACCGTCTCATTTCCAAAAATCTTGATAATATTCCTGAGTTCAGCAATACGCTTTTTGCTTTCCAATACCTTACCCCCCCTAAAAATTGAAGTGATAATATGCTATACCACTCTTTTGTGTAGCGCAATAAAAAAGGGTATTGCGTAGGAGCCAAAGCTATGGGCACTACAATTAAAGTTTATATTTCTTTTACTAATGAAAAATGCTAGTATCTGCGCGACTTTCTAAATATAAGTAGGTGGCCAAAATGTTAAAGACCGCAATTATTAATCTTACTTCTCAAGCTTTTAATACAATTAAGCGTTTTCCTCTTTCTACCCTATGTAGCCTGCTTTTTTGTTCCATTGCTCTGACTATCGTTTATAATAATTATAACCTATTTCTTGAAGATTCATATTATCTACAGTTGATTAAAATACTATTCTTTGGATTTTTCTGGTTCACAGCGCTTAAACTGTTTGTTGAATGTCATAAGTGGAACTATCTCAAGCATTATACGCTTGGGCTAATTGTTTTTGCGGTAATAGCTACTCTCAATGCGACGCCTTTGGTTAGCACTTCATTTTTCTATATGAGCGCTGCGTTATTTCTTATGGTATTCTTGGCTCCTTTTTTGAAAAGGAATTCAACCTCGAGTGAGTTCTGGGAATTTAACTATAAACTATGCCTTCATCTGGCATTAGCAGTTATAACAGCCATTATCTTATTTTGTGGAGTCAGTGCGATTTTATTAGCGATAACTTACTTTTTCAACATTAAATTTGATAGTGATATTTATGTCTACCTTTGGTTGATTGTAGCTACCTTATTTGCGCCCTTGTTAGCACTTGCCCTCCTGCCAAAGCACTTTGACAAATTATCAAAAAACTATCCTAAGTATCTTGAAACCCTTTTGTCTTACATTATTATCCCACTTATATTTGTCTTCTCTGCAATTATCTATATCTACATTGCGAAGATGGTTTGGGTATGGGAATTGCCCAAAGGAGGAGTGGCTAATATTATCACAATTTTTGGATGCACAGGCATGCTTGTCTACTTTATGAGCTATCCTCTACATAATTCACATAGCATTATTGGCATCTTTCACCGGAACTTTTTTAAAATCATGTTAGCACCCTTAGCCTTGCTTATAGTCGCTATCAGCTACCGGATTAAACAGTACGGCATAACTGAAGAGAGATACACAATTTTGCTCTGGCTTACTTGGTTTATATTATCAATGATTTTTGCTTTCACTTTATCTGCAACCAGAACCGCACGACTAATCTGCTTAAGTCTCATTTCATTACTGCTGTTAGGTTCATATGGCCCATGGAGCGCTACTAATGTTTCTCTGGCCAGCCAACTTAATCGTTTGGAATCAGCTTTGACTAAAAATGGCATATTGGTAGATGGCCAAATTGTAGCGAAAGGGAGAGATTTAAACGATAAAGAAATCAAAGAAATAGCTTCTATGCTCAGCTATATATATCAGTCAAAAGGAATCAGCATGTTGAA
>JABDBN010000041.1 GCA_013288625.1 Alphaproteobacteria bacterium
CATTAGGATGATTTTTAAGAAGGTCGATAGTGATCATACTAGCCTCCTTCAACCACAGTTCCTTGATGGTAGAGAACCTTCCATTGGTCATTTACCTTGCGCCAAATAGTTGCTCGCCTTGTGTGTCGGGTTTTATTTTGGATTAAGTTATACGTCAGCAAGTAATTTCCAGGAGCTATTTCAGTAACTTTAAAATCTGACGCCTCCCAAACATCTTGGTAATTTGGGTCATTGTAACGCTCAAGCAATGTTTCTATGACATATTGCTTGGAATAGATGTTGCCAGATGCTCCAACCTCCCAAAATTCATCGCACATTTGAGCCTCGATATCTTGTTTGGCTTTCCCAAAATTCTCTGGATGATGAAAGATTGGCTCTCTAGCCTTCAGCTCTTCGAGTATATTGATTACATCTGCAAGTTTTTTAGTCATCGTTAACATTGAAGTCTATATTAAAGCCATATTCCACAGTATCCACTTGCTCAGCTAGTTTTTCAAGCATTGACTGATGATTGCATATTGATCTTAAGATTTGCTAATAAGATACAAAGTAAGTGCTCTATGTGTGTACAAGCAAACCATAGATAGCACCTACCTTTTGACAGATTGTTACCCACCTAGGCACACAATTCTTGTCTGACTGTGCACACAGTGTGTGCCAACCCTATATACCAGATACCACCTGCCTTTTGGCACATAGCATCATAGATGCATTGGTGTGATCATAAATTTTGCAAAAATTTCACTCTACACGGCTATGCCGTTAGCTACTATTCAAAGAAGTTATCGAGAGTTACTTTTACTCATAAATATTTGCTTACAAGACGCCAACTTGGCATGGGAAAGAAACCATTTATCCTATTCCTGAACATCAGAGCGAAAACTGAAATAGAAAATCTTGGCCTCGCGTTTAAGTAAATCAGTTTCTACCAGATGAATTTCGCCTTTAACCTTATAGGTCAGATACTATCTGTTTTTAAAAGCACATCTTGTTGATTAGCGGCGTTTAATTGAGAATTTACTCTTATGTGCAGAAATATTTATTTCTAAAGCTATATTTACTTAATGCCTTTAATAACTTAATATGCAGTCTCAACTTCTTAAAGAGCATAAAATGACTATATCAGTTAAAACCTCAGCCTCTAGTTATTATAAAATGCTTAAGGCGAAGATTAAGCATTTTCCCGAAGCATTAGAAATTTTAAAATCGGATGACTCTGACATAAACAAAGTTTTCGCTATTGAGTATAATCTTCTTGGTGATAACTTTTGTAATAAACGCTCATCTAAATTCACTATACATGAGAAAATTGCTATGGCTAAGCCCATATACGAATTAGTTGGTGAACACATTACTATTAAGATGTTTTACAATGCGTTAACTGACGGAAGTAATAAAATAACAAATGTCAATTTAGATAGCATTTTATCGGGCACTCTTAATTGGGACAATCTTATACATAGCGAATATGAGTTATCTGTGAATTCTGATGAAGATAGAGCCGCTCTTTTAGAAGCAAGAGAAGCGTTTCAATATATCAATAAATATGAAAATATTATAAGAGTAGGAATAAGCCAAGAATTTAATGATCTTGTATCCACATTTTGCAATCAACCTACCAATATTACCGAGCTGTAACATAATAAACAATATCTCAAAGGTGGGGCACTACCGCCCCTTTTTTGTATTAACAACAAAACCAGTTATAGATATCACAGAAACGAAGTGAAAATCATATTGACTACATATGTATTGTTGAGCATGTTCATACTTTACTTATGTTTCCATCACCTTGCCACAACTTCATCATTTTCGACCCTTCTTCTATAGAAATAGCCTTATGAAAGGCTTCCTTAATAGACATACTTTTAACAAAATAAAAATAAAAAAAGTTCACGATGAATAGTATAGTATCATTACCCTCAATGTAATCAGATGCTCCTATATAAGCTGCGGCTCCCCGTTGAAGAAATGATTTAGCAAAATTCTCACTTCCCAAGCAACATCCGGTATTAACAACAACTTGATCGTGAAGATTTAAAAAGCTAGACAAATTGGAAGGAGTTAACTTCTTATGATAGGGCATTATTTCCTCCAATTCTGGTGAAAGCTCAGGAATAAACATACCATCTTTGTCTCCATGACAGCATATTATAATATTCTTATAAAGGTAATTTGGAGTTTGAAACAGTGCTATGAGGTGTTTTACATTCCCAATATAATGCATTCTGGTTTGAATATTAAAAGATTCTAGTATTGCTCTGAAAGCGTGAGATTCTATATCATTAGAAAGGACTATAATATCAACGGTAAGAACTTGATTCACGTCGGTTATCATATCACTTCCTCTTTATTCTTTCTAAACAAATGTGGCTTTAATAGCCAGTTACTTTATCTTGCCATATTGGGGTTTTTTATACAGATAATTTTTGGTGCCCTTGCAAATATAATATAATCATAATTCCGCTTGGCAGGCGGAGGATATAGAAATCTTGATCAATAGTTTTAAGCAGAATTTTTGAGAATCTTTTTCTCATTGCTTTGATTAGTTGGGAAACTAATAATTTCTCCATTCCCAACCAATCCATCCAAATGATCAGCCCACCATTGCATCATGTCTCTGCGTTCGGGGAGGTGTTGGGCGTGGTTGTAGGCGGCGCGGACTTTGTTGCGTTCGCCGTGGGCGAGTTGGCGTTCGATTACGTCAGCGCGGAAGCCGTGTTCGTTGAGTATGGTTGAGGCGGTGGCGCGGAAACCGTGAATGGTAGCACGCGAATGGTAGCCTAGCCGGTAAAGAGCATAAAGCATTGTGTTCTCACTCATAAATTTATCCGGGTTGTTTTGGCTTGGAAAAACATAAATACCATGCCCACTTAGCTTCCTCACTTCCTCTATTATCTCAATTGCTTGGCGGGAAAGAGGAACGATATGCTGCTCACGCATTTTCATACGCTCAGCTGGAATGCGCCATTCTGCTTTCTCCAGATTTATCTCTTCCCATTTTGCAGCGCGAAGCTCCGTGGTGCGGACAAAGGTTAATAGCAACAAATCCATAGCTAGTCGGGTTTGGATATGACCATCATAAGCTCTAAGCTTGCTAAGAAATTCAGGTAGTTCAGCAGCCTCAAGATAGGCATGATTAGACTTGCCTGGAGATTTTAAAGCACCGCGCAGGTCTATGGCAGGATTATACTTAGCACGACCAGTAATAATGGCATAGCGAAATATCTGACTACAAGTCTGCATAGCCCTATGGGTTATATCCAAAGCGCCACGCGTTTCAATTTTGCGGAGCATTGCTAATAGCTCTGGAGCAGATATTTCATTTACAGGTCTGCACCTAACTCCGGGAACACATCCTTCTCTAGCCTCCTTAAAACGGCACTGGCATGTTTAGGGGTAAGAGTGCTTTTCCAAACATCATGCCACTCCAATGCAATAGTGAGGAAACTGTTTTCATTTTTAAGCATATGCTGAAGCTGCCTATCCTTTTTTGCCTGAGAAGGATCTATTCCATCCCGTAGCAGCTTTCGTGCTTCATCTCGCCTTTCTCGCGCCTCAGCTAAAGTTACCTCAGGATAAACTCCAAATGCCAATCGTTTCTCTTTATCGGCGAATCTAAACTTCATCCTCCAATACTTACCTCCATTTGGCATGACTTCCAGGTACAAACCTTTTTCGTCACTTAGCTTACGAGCTTTCTCACTAACTTGCGCAGACTTACACTTAATATCTGTTAACATTTGGGGGCATCTCCAAAAATAGCAAATTTATGCCCCCAAAAATGACCCCATGTGCCCCCGGATGACAGTAAATTTCTTTGAAATACTCCGAACCTAATCTATTGCGAACGCCTTGATTTGTCTAGCTTTTTTGAACGATAATGGATGTGAATATATTAGGAAATGGCGGGGACGACGGGACTCGAACCCGCGACCTCCGGCGTGACAGGCCGGCACTCTAACCAGCTGAGCTACGTCCCCGCAAATAAACGACTGTGGTGGGCGTTGACAGGGTCGAACTGCCGACCTCTTCCTTGTAAGGGAAATGCTCTACCAACTGAGCTAAACGCCCACGATCTTCATCATGAGCCTAGTTTAATATCCTTATAACGGTCAAAAAGCAAGATAATTTTTCTAATTGGATACATAAACTATATGGTAGCTAATATGAACCAGTATAGATTTAGCTTCTACAGACGGCTTCGGGTAGCCTGCACGAAGCCGGAAACGTAGGGTTGGGCTCGCAATTTATGCCTGCTAGCTAATAAGCACTGTTAATCAAATAATTAATGCTGACTGGTTATTAGGATATTTCTTTCCCTTATTATAGAAATATGCTATCGTTCTCCGCTTAATGACTTATAATTCTGTTGTGATGGCAAAAAGCAGAGGGTTGCAAAAAGAGGAGCTAAAACAATACCTTAGAAGAGCGTATGAGGGTGCAAAGCTATGCCGAAACCCTATAAATGCTCACAGCTATAACATAAATATTATGCTTACAGATATGGAAGTGAGATTTGCCATAATGTATGAGGTTGCGAGAAGATTGAATCTTTCTCTTCTGCAGGTAGCGGAGCAATATAATTTGATTAACTATTCTCTATATACAAATAAATTAGTAGTCGTATCTAAAGGCCTCGTGATAAATAAAACTATGCCAGTAAATGCGATAGTTACTCATGTGTTGCGCGCTGCTGCAAATCATAATCCGACAATTATCTTGCTCAACGTTTCTGGAGCGCACTGGGTTCCAGTTATCATCAAACAGAACCTGGAAAATACTCAGCTTCTCGTGCAGACAATTAACTCTAGTCTAGATCCTATGCTCCATCCTAGTGAGCTTAAGAATTTTGTAAAAGCGATAGTTGACGAAGCGAATGAGACAGGACTATCAATAATTCAAGAAGATGAATCACGTGAAGTGCAAATTGCCAATGTATGCGGTTTAGCATCAGCTCATGCCTGCGGTATTGTTATGACTTGTTTGCAGAGTAAATTACCTGTTAGAGCAACTTTGCTCAATGCAGAAGCCAATAGGTTGAGGAATAATGATTCTAACTCTATGACGATAATGGAGATTTCCTACTGTGTTCAAGGCAGAAGAACTTTTGCAGTCATGGAATACTTGTATCAAGATTTTGAAAGAGTGGATACAAATATACATACTGTTGAGAGAATAGCATTAGTCAAATGCGGTTTTCTAGATAAAATGCAAGCTAACAGCAGGGTATTCAAAGTAGATCATTTTCTTACAGAAAGAGAAACATTAAGATTTAAAGAACCTACTGAAGAAACATCATACAGGGCTAACTCTAAAAGGTCTCGATACACCAGCGCCAATTCGGATGATGAGAATTTGAGTAAGGTTGAATTGCCAGGCATCGCAACCCAAAGCTGCTCTAAGAAGCCCAAAAATCACATTAAAGAACTGGCATCGGAGGTTAGAAAAGAACCTTGCTATAATCCGCCCATTGGCACTGGAGCTTCCTTGGATGCCTTCGATATGTATGGTACTACTGCGCTTGGCTTAAGTATAGCGCAAGAAAACCTCCATGCTATTAAAACACTGTTGTTAAATAGTGCTATCATTCAAAGGGAACATTTCACAAGGCCGCTTCAAACCTGGGCCACAAGGCTCTTGACCTCGCTCTCACTATGGACTCCACCTGAACTATCTCCGGTTGAAACGATTTTGTGCGCTTATAAAGCAGACCCAATCAAATGGCTTAAGGATAATGGTGCTAGTCAGGCGCAAGTTGAAAAATATCACAGGCTGAACCCACAGTCCGCCGGCTCATCATACCTAAATGCGGTTACTAGGTGCATAATGGGCTCGCTATAACGCACGCCATCGTAATTTTAAAAAATACTTGCTTTTATATTTATCATCTACTTAACCTATTACTATAACAATAGATGAGGTTTTGTATGCACATGATCAATGCTACTGCGTTATATGCTGGTTTATTCGGGCTGGCCTACGCGGTTTTAAGCTGGCGGGTAAGCTCCATGCGTATGGCGAAAAAAATCCCTATTTTTGATGGTGGGGAGTTGGAGATGGGTAGAACCATTCGTGTTCATGCCAATTTCATCGAGTATGTTCCTATGTTTTTAATTATGCTTTTATTGTATGAGGTGTTGGGTGGATCGCATACGATGGCGTACTTGTACGGATTGGTGTTTTTGGTAGGCCGCGTGCTCCATGCATATGGCTTAGGATTTGCTGAGAAATATAGCAAGGATTTTAAGAAGGTAAGCAACCAACATTTTAGAGCGGTGGGTGCTGTTCTCACTTATCTGATTTTGGTGTTGCTATCACTCTCGCTTCTATGGAAATCTATTTAATAAACACATATATACCTAATGCTTGAAAGGCGAAGGGTATAATTTTTCATGCTGGACTTGCTAGAACAAGCGGGTAAAATGCATAAGTAAATACACATAACGTAAGCAATGGATTTTCAAAAAGTTAAAGCCAGATATGAACTCTTCAAAAATAATAAACGGGGTTTTTACTCACTGGTTATTTTTCTCATCATTTTTTCATGCTCACTGTGTGCGGAGTTTATTGCTAATGATGTGCCAATTATACTTCACTTCAAAGGAAAATATTACTTTCCCATAGTAGAAACAGTGACCGAAGAGCAGTTGGGAGGAGACTATGTTACTCAGGCAGATTTTAACGACCCTTATGTGATTAAACTTGTAGAGGACAATGGCTGGATGATTATGCCGATTATTCATTACAGCTATAAATCCATTAATTATGAATTACCACAACCGGCTCCATCACCACCCACCCATGAGAACTATATGGGAACCGATGACGAAGGCAGAGATGTTTTAGCTCGGATTATCTATGGGCTGAGAATTTCAATTATATTTGGCCTTATGCTCACCATCATAAGTTCGATTATAGGAATCTTTATGGGGGCTATTCAGGGATATTTCGGTGGTAAAGTTGATATCTCATTGCAGAGGTTTATCGAGGTTTGGTCGGGCTTACCAGCTCTCTATATTCTCATAATCCTCTCCAGTATGATAATCCCTAGTTTTTGGTGGCTTTTGGGGATACTACTACTATTCTCATGGATATCGTTGGTTGGTGTGGTGAGGGCTGAATTTTTAAAAGCAAGAAACTTAGAGTATGTGTTGGCCGCACGTGCTATGGGAGTGCAGGAATTTTCTATAATCTTTCGCCATATTCTTCCCAATGCGTTTGTCGCAAGCATGACGTTTATTCCTTTTCTGCTTAATGGGTCAATAACCACCTTGACTTCACTGGACTTTTTGGGTTTAGGATTGCCTCCTGGCTCACCTTCACTCGGTGAAATGCTTGCGCAGGCAAAAAATAATCTCCATGCGCTCTGGATTGGCATTCCAGTATTCGCAACATTAACATTAATACTGGCTTTACTGATTTTTATAGGGGAAGCTATACGCAATGCCTTTGATCCAAGGAAGTAAATGAAAATATTTGATGATATCGCTAAGGTTCCAAAAGAGTTTCACAACGCTGTCGTAGCTTTGGGAAATTTTGACGGTGTGCATATTGGGCATCAGGAGATTATAAAAGCCGTTATTGCCAGGGCTAAACAGAATAATTGCCCGGCCGGCTTAATCACATTCTACCCTCATCCAGCTTTTGTACTGAATAAAGCTAAAGACTTCCGATATCTTCTAACCCTTGATGAAAAGATCAGCCGGCTTCAAGATTTGGGGTTAGATTTTTGTGTCATTATAAATTTTACCGAAGGCTTTGCTAAGATAAATGCTAAAGATTTCATCTCTGATTATTTATGTGGGCAACTGCATGCCTCTCATATTTTAACGGGAAGCAACTTTCGTTTTGGCTATAAGCGCGAAGGTGATGCGCAGATGCTTGCTGAATACGCAACAAAGCTTGGCTATAATTATCAGGTAATCGATAAAGTTGATTATAACCATATGGAAGCTTCTTCTTCAGCGATAAAGGAGTTGCTGACAATGGGCCGATTAGGGCGGGCTAACTCTATGCTGGGTGCACCCTATCCAATTACTGGCATAGTTGAAAAAGGCAGCGGAAAAGCAAAAGAGATGTTGGCGACACCAACAGCCAATATAAAATTACCTAACGATAAAATACAACCGATTTTTGGCGTCTATATGGTTAGAGTTATCATGGGGGATCAGATTAAATTTGGTGTGGCAAATATTGGAGTCAAGCCTACTTTTGGGGAAAACCAAGCTGGCTTAGAGGTTAATATTTTTGACCATACAGAAGATATCTATGGCCGCACGCTCACCATTGAATTTCTCAGATTCATAAGGCCAGAGCTCAAATTCTCCTCGCAAGAGCTATTAAAGTATCACATTGATATGGATATTATATCCGCAAAATATCTGATTAGAAGTCTGGATAGCTGGCTAGACTACAAACTCAAAATATAGTTTTTTTTGTATCAGCTTAATTTGATAGTTAATAGAATTTTATTATTGAATGAAGGAATGCAAAGGTTTATCCTTAATAGTAATATTTAAAATTTTCCTGGAAGATTATGAAGACATTTAAATCTGTAAGTTTGTTTGTGGCCATGTTGGGGATGCTTGTAATGGATGTGGGTGCCCAGCCCGCAACTCCTCCTGCTGCAACTCCGCCTAAAGCAATAACGCCTCCTGCAGCACCATCACCTGTGGCGACTCCGCCTGTAACAACGCCACCAGCGGCAGCAACTCCACCTGCATCAGCAACGCCACCGGCAACCCAGCCAGGTGCGGCGCCGGCTGTAGCAGCTCCTGATAAATCTTCACCTGCGTCAAATCAAAAACCTTATATTGATGATAAACTGATTGTTATTGGTACTGGGGCTATTACGGGAGTATACTACCCGGCAGGAGGGGCAATTTGTCGTCTGGTAAATCGTGAAAGAAAAGTAAAATGTGCTGTGGAAAGCACTCAAGGGTCAATATATAACCTGAATGCACTTAGGAATGCTGAAATTGATCTTGCTATAGTGCAGTCAGATTGGCAAGAGCATGCTTTTAATGGAACAGCCGATTTTACCAAAACCGGGCGTATGGATAATTTGCGCTTCCTATTTTCTTTACATGATGAAGCGTTTACTGTTGTAGTTTCCAAAAAGTCCAACATTACAAAGTTTGATGATATTAAGGGAAAGATTATTAATATTGGTCCCGAAGGTTCTGGAGTGCGTTCGACTATGGCTGAAGTTATGAAGGCTAAGAATTGGTCCAATACAGATTTTAAAAGCCTTACTGAGTTCAAAAGTACCGAGCAGGCTAAAGCTCTCTGTGAAGGCCGGATAGATGTTATGCTATTAATTTCTGGTCACCCAAATGGAGCAAACCAGGAAATCACAGAAATGTGTGAGGTAAGGCTGGTTGAAGTTAATGATCCTGAAATACAAAAGCTGATACAAAATAATCCCGAATATTCTGCGGTCATAATACCTGGTGGGATTTATCCTGGCATACCTATGGATACCAAAACATTTGCAATTAAAGCGACAGTGGTTGCAACCACCGATTTAAGTGATCAGATAGCCTATAACGTTACAAAGCTGGTCTTTGATAACATACTGGCCTTTAGAACTTTCCACCCTGTGTTTGCTCAGCTGACAGTAGAGAAGATGGCAACAGAAGGTAGATCAGCTCCTTATCACAATGGTGCTCTGAAGTACTTTAAGGAGAAAGGACTAGTAAAATAGCGTTTTCAGGGCTAACAATCGTTTGACAGTTAGTTGATTTATAATTAAATTGTACCTAATTATTTTCGGGGCTATAGCGCAGTTGGTAGCGCGTTTGAATGGCATTCAAAAGGTCGCCGGTTCGATTCCGGCTAGCTCCACCACCCTACGCCTTCGGCTTCGGGTGGCAAAGCCACCTGAAGGCGTTAGGCGTAGGTGTGCCGCGCCGAAGCTTTAGCGAAGGCGGGCAGTAATTCAAAGTATAAATCCTTAAGAGAGCAACCG
>JABDBN010000042.1 GCA_013288625.1 Alphaproteobacteria bacterium
TCTCTATATTTGCGCAATATTTAAATATTTTGCTCCTACCTTACAACTGGATTGCCGCGCTTCGCTCGCAAAGACGGCGTCCTGACGCCACCCTGGGCTCGCAATGATGGTGTACAACGCGTTCTTTAATACTTTACTACAACAACCCCTAACAAAAAGGAGAACAACATATGGCTTCAATCATATTGGGCTCGGCAGGTGCTGCTATGGGCGGTAACCTTGCTGGTAATACCGGAGCTGCAGTAGGTAAATTCGCTTTGAGTCTGGCTGGTCAAATGATCGACCAGCGCTTATTTACCAACCCGCGCAGCTTATCCAGTCACGGTGGGCGTCTGCGCGATCTCAGCATTCAAAGTGCAACCCATGGCATCATGCTGCCGATAGTTTTCGGTACAGTGCGGTTGGCGGGCAACATTATCTGGGCGCAACCGATTCGGGAAACTGCGCATACTAGCAGTTATAGGACAGGTGGAAAGGGGGCATCGGTGCGACACACCCATACCGACTATAGCTACAGTGCGAATTTTGCCGTGAGCATTTGCGAAGGTATCATCAGCGAAGTTCAGCGTGTATGGGCCAATAACAAGCTTCTTGACTTGAGTCGCTATGCCGTTCGAATTTATAATGGCAGTGAGCAGCAGTTGCCAGATCCGCTGATTGAAAGCGTAGAGGGAATTGGCAAAACTCCTGCTTACCGGGGCAGGCTTATATAGTATTTGAAAATTTCCCCTTGGGAGAATTTGGTAACAGTTTGCCCAACCTAACTTTTGAGGTGAAGCGTAGCATTAAGAATGATAACGCGGAACAGGTGGAGGATATAATCGAATCGGTGGTAATCATTCCCGGTAGCGGTGAGTTTGTATATGACACCGTAGGCCAGCGTAAAATTGAAGGCAATAGTGCTCATGGTAAGTGGTGTCCGCGTGGTAAAACCCAAGCAATCAATCAGCACAACTTAAGCAATAAAGCCAATGCCTTGGTCGCTCTAGATCAAATGCAAGCAACTTTGCCTCGGGTTAAATGGACGGCACCGGTGGTCAGCTGGTTTGCTACAGATTTGGATGCGGGCAATTGTCAAGTTCTACCAGGTGTTGAATACCAATCGGAGGCGGTCACTCAGCCTAGCACTTGGAAAGTCGGTAAGTATACTCGTGGTATGGCGCATCAAGTTACTAAAATCAACAATCGCCCAATTTATGGAGGTACTATTAATGATGAGAGTCTGCTCCGCTATCTGACTGAGCTGCGTGAGCGTGGCTTTAGCATAATGCTGTATCCCATGTTTTTTATGGATCTACCGCAAAAGCCCTGGCGTGGTAAGCTAACCGGCGCGCCGGATAGCATTAAAAACTTTTTCAATGCACAGCATGGCTATAATGATTTTATTCTTCATTATGCTCAGTTAGCCAAAGATAAAGTTGAGGCTTTTATAATTGGTTCAGAGCTTATCGGGCTTACTAAAGTAAAGAACAAGAATGATGAGTTCCCAGCTGTAAACGAACTTATTAAGCTTGCCCGGCAGGTAAAAGCCATAATGGGTGCTCAAGTAATTGTCACTTATGCGGCTGATTGGAGTGAATATCATCATACGGAAAGTGGCTGGTATAATCTTGATCCTTTGTGGGCGAGTCACGATATTGATGTCGTGGGCATTGATGCTTATTTTCCTCTCACCAAGACCAGCCATTCTATTTATGACTATAGAGAGATTGTTGCTGGCTGGAATAGCGGTGAGGGATATGATTACTATTACAATAATAGCCAAACTAAAGCCGATAAAAGTCCGCTTGCCGCGCCCTATGCTTGGAAAAATATCAGGTGGTGGTGGGAGAATGAGCATATAAATCCCGATGGTAAAAAAACTCCGTGGCAGCCTAGGTCGAAAAAAATCTGGTTTACCGAATATGGATTTCCTTCTGTGGATTGTTGTTCAAACCAACCCAATGTTTTTCATGATCCTGAAAGTATGGAATCTCATTTTCCATATCTTTCGCAAGGTAGGCCGGATTTTTATGCTCAGCGCGTGGCAATTTTTGGTACGGAGAAGCAGTGGCAAAAATCAGATATGGTTGAGCGCAAGTTTCTCTGGACTTGGGATGCGCGCCCTTTTCCATTTTGGCCAGATCTTGATATAGTGTGGAATGATGGTCATGCTTGGTTGTATGGGCACTGGGTGCAAGGTAAGTTTGGGCTATCGTCATTGGCAGCTGTGGTTTCTGAGTTATGTCTTCGCGCTGGGTTGCAGTATGCTGAGCAGGATTGCAGCAGGCTTCACGAGACCCTTGAAGGGATGGTTATTGATAATCAGGTTTCAGTGCGGAGTATTCTGGAAATCTTGCAGCAGGCCAAATTTTTTGATGCTGTGGAAAAAAATGAAGTAGTCGAGTTTTTGCCAAAAGCAAACCGTAAAGCTATTGCCATAGCAGAGCAAGATCTGTTGCCTTCTGTCAATCAACACCAGGGGGTCAGTTATACCCGTACACAGGAGGCCGAACTTCCTCGTAAGGTGGATATCAATTTTATCGACACCGCCAGGAATTATAGAGTTAGCAATCAGCATGCGTCTCGTGAGCATTTGCATTGTGATCATACTATAACGATGAATTTACCTCTTTGCATGACTGAGTCTACTGCACAGAATATTGCCGATGTAACTTTATATAATCTTTGGATGGAGCGTATGCGTTATCATTTCACTCTACCTACAAAATACGCCTTTCTTGCTCCATCCGATTTGCTGGTTATTGGCGAAAATCCTCGCCAAATGATAAGGGTCAATGAAGTTACCTTCGGTAATAATTTTGCAGTAAAAATCGAAGGGGTGGGGGAAAATCCTGAAATCTATAACATTAATTCTGGTGCTATTGGCTCTGGATACGCTGAGCCGCAGGAGCCACTTGCTGAAACTTATATGGAGATTTTGGATCTGCCGGCCTTGCCTGGCGAAAACACCTTATATCAGGGGCATATCTATGTTGCTGTTGCTGCAAGCAATAATAACTGGCAAGGGGCAACTATTTTTGCATCACAAGAAGCCAATGCTGGTTATGAGAAAGTGGCCTATCTAAGCCAGCAGGCAACAATGGGGACTATCCTCACTGCTTTGTCTATAAAAACCCAGTCCACTGATCATTTCATGGTCAATCTGGTCGCTGGTGAAATTTTATCGGCTAAAGAAAATCTTGCGCTTGTCGGTGATGAAGTGATCGGGTTTACCAGTGCCAGGCTTGTAGCGCCTTATCAGTATGAGATTTCCAATATAAGTCGGGGGAAATACGGCAACTTGCAGTATGACCATGTTGCGGGGGAGCGCTTTGTCCTTATTTCGCCTGAACTTTACCGCTATCAAATCCCGAACTCGCTTATAGGTCAGCTGCGTTATATCAAGGCAGTGACAGATGGCAATACTATTGGTAATAGTCCGGCTCGCACTTTTACCTATCAAGCTAATTGCTTAAAGCCATATTCTCCAGCTGACTTGAAGTACGAAATACAAGATGGTGGCGATCTGCATTTTTCCTGGCAGCGCCGTTCGCGTATCCATACATCAGGTATCAGTATACCTTTAGGCGAAGAGCGCGAAGAATATTACTGTGAAATTATAGCTGCAAGTGGAAAAATAATATTCACAGCTCAGGTTTTTGTCCCCTTGCTTGTAGTGCCAGCATCTCTCCTAGCTGAGGATAAACCGGTTGCATTTAAAGTAGCGCAGATTTCAGCAGTAGCGGGCAAAGGCTTTTTTGCTGAATTAAAGATGCAGTAAAGAAATTTTGAGTAAAATTAACGCTTTGTTAACTTTTTTTATCTAGTATTGAATATATATGTTAATAAAATAAGGATGGATTTATGCCAGATGCTCCTAAACCAGATGCTCCTGTAACAACACTGATACTCACCTCTTCAGGTGGTGGTGGTCATATTACAGCTGCAAAAGCTAAAAAAGAGGAAGCTATAAAAGCTAAAACCCCTGAAAAAGCTATCAGAGTAATAGATTTAATGGGTATTGTTAGTCCAACTAGTATTGCTGATAATCAGGGAGAGCCATGGGTTCCGACATATAGAGTATTGGTTCCGTCAAAATCAAAGGGAGTGCGAAAAAAAGACGTTTTTTCAGGGGAAGCAAACACCAAAAAATGGGATGACTTACAGAAGCAAGGTGGAATGGAATCCGTAAGGGCGCTTGAAGGATTAGTTGATAAACAATGGATGGCTGAATCTATTCAGTATAATTCTGTTTATGAAAATGTGATGAAATTTTTGGAGGCCAATCCGGATGTTACTAGAATTATCGATACTCAGGCACTTTCGACCCCGGCAGTTTGCGCCGCTGTATGCGACTTTAATGCCAAACGTGGAAAGGATATTAAGGTAACAAAAGTTGTTACCGAGTTCCTGACTCATAAAGCAACTCACTTTTTAGGCCCATTGGGAGCATTAAAAGAAGAACATAGAGAAGTTTTAACCGTAGAAGTAGTAGCTCCTCCATTGCTCGGACCTGGAGAAACAATAGAGCAATTTTACGCCCAACATGGTGTTACCGGCATAAAGTTTGACTACCTTTCTGAGAGAGGCGTTGAACCCAATGTCAGAAAAGAGTTTAGAGATATGGATTTCAATATGAACGGAACAATTGTTATAAAAGCAAATGTTAAAGAAGGTGCAGTAAATGAAGCTGATTTTTTGCAAAAGGCATTAGAGGGGGTGGCAACCGTCAAGCCAATGGTTGATAATCAACCTAATGGTAATAAAGAATTTACTATTCAGAAAGGAGCAAAAGATAAGTTAATTACTATCACCATGGGAAGTCAGGTTAGTAAAACTATTTTGGAATATATAGATAAATTTATCGATGATGCTTCCAAATTAACGGATGCAGAATTGCAGGGCAATGTCTATTTCTGTCTGGTTGGACTCAAAAATCCTGATAAGCCTGGGCCTGGGGAAGTGAATTTTTATAAACAAGTTAACGAGCATATTGCCAAACGCATTAAAGAAGTAGAGGCAGCTGGTAAATCTATACCAAGCAAAGTAAAAATACTTCCGCTTGGGTTCCAGGATGGGAAACAAATGGCGTCTCTACTGCAAACTTCAGATATGCTTGTGACCAGGTCAGGTGGTATGTCAAGTATCGAAGCGGAATACACTCAAAGAAAAAATCCGAAGAGAAGAACCTATGTGCACTCTGAAATGCAGGTTAGCAATCCTGCAACCTTTCCGCTGCATAACTATGACGCGGTTTATGAAGGTTTAATTGCCGGGACTGTTAAATGGGAAGGAGGAAATGCCGAGTATTTAATGGCACAAAAGCACGTTAAAGCCTCGCTTTGTAGCCCTACTGCAATTGATTTTGATATAGCTAATAGAAATAAAGAAGTTCCGGTTACTTCTTTATTCCATATGGCTTATGATAAGGATCTCAAGATAGCTAACGCAGAAAAGATACAACGCTTGGTAATGACAGGCTCTAATCCTAATCTGAGATTCAATGATGGCTCTCATCTTATAGATCATTGCCAGGATGTAGACACAATGAAGCAACTCATAGAGTTAGGGGCAAAGCTTACTCCTGCTGCCTTAAAGAAAGAGTTTATTAATAAAGAGCAAAAGAAAATGCTACAGCATACTCATAAAAAATCAGATTTATTCCGGGTTGCATTGGATAATGCTATGAAAAATGATGATGTTGAAGTTGTCAAAGGTATCATGCATTCAAATATTAAGTTTTGCAATTTTGACTACTTCAAGAAACTTGCTATGCACAACGCTCCAGCGGCTTGTCCTAATTCGCTTGGCGCGTTGCTGAGGTCGGATAAATTTGCAACTGATAAGGTTCATGATTTTTTACAAAAGTCGGCGGGCATTGATGATGCATCAAAAACCGTTATTAGCAAATACCTGGTAGAGAGAAAGCAAAAAGACTTTATAAAAGAGCTGCAGTTAGATATTTACAATGCTGTATTCTTAGTAAATAAAGACCAAGTTTCTATTGAAAAGGCAATAATGAATGTGCTCAGCAATAAATTGGGATTAAAAAACTTCGACCCACCAGGACCTCTTAAGGAAGAAGTTACCCATTTAGCTGGTAAATTAGTTGAGTCAAGAACTGCAACTGAAGGTCTAGGGTTCATTAGGCAGTTTGTTGAAGCGATTCAGAAGGTCTTTGGCTTTGGAATATATAATGACGCCTTCAAAAAAATAGAGACCAGCTTGGAAGCTGTGGCGAGTGAGAAGTTTACCAAACAAGTCACTACGAGCAAGCCTATTGTTCAAGCCGGGCAATCTGTAGTGTAGATAATTTAATATTATCCTTGCTTGTGAGTGTATTATCTGTATAATAACTGAGCGGGGTGGAGCAGCCCGGTAGCTCGTCAGGCTCATAACCTGAAGGCCGTCAGTTCAAATCTGGCCCCCGCAACCAGGGTTTATCTGTATTCTGGTTATTTTCTACTTTCTTGCAAATCCCTCAGTGCTACTTTAGCGACAAATGACTAACATATTTAATAAACATTAGATTTGTCTAAAGTTCATTTCTATATTTTGTTTAGGCTCTTGAATTATAGAGCTAAATATACTATATTACATATAGTAATTTTAAAAATTAATAATCATGAAGCAATATATATCAAATATACATAATGAAATAAATGGATCAGGTAGCGGGCTTTGTAGGTTGCAAGTACTATACAGCAATATAGATGAGTATCTAACAATCAGGTTTACACGTAAAGATATAAATTATTTAAAGTGTAAAGGTAAGCTCAGCAATATTCAAAAATACGACGATGCTAAGATTATGCGATTTGAAAATGATTTGCTCGAAAAGTTGGATCGTGCGCGTGAAGAATTCTGTTGGGTGTAATATCTTTGAAAATACTCATTTATGAAACGAAATTTAGAGTTGACATGTCCGTTTTGTGGCATCAATAAAGTACAACATAATCACAAAAAATTTATTGGAATGGAGCATGTCCCTCCAAAATGTATCTTTACTAATGTTCTTAAAAAAGATTTGATAACAATTCCTTCATGTCACAAATGCAATAATAGTACATCGCAAATGGATGAAAAATTCATTTATCATTTATCTATATACTTAGGTATAGATACAAAAGCAAAACAACATCTATGGAATAAGTCAAGATCACTCCTCAAAAAAAAGCCTAACTGGAGGACTGACATACTACAAAATACTTCTCAGCTTTATCTTCCATATTATCAAGGGTATGGTCGGCAGACTAAGCTTGATGCAAGAATAATAAAAACAGTGGCAGAAAAGATAATAAGAGGGCTTCATTGGTACTTTACAGAAACAGTTCTACCGCCAGATATAAAATTAACTATAGAATTATTGAAGCAAGGTACGGATGTAGAAGCTTTGGATAAGTCAATATCAATACTACTTAATAATGGTAAAATTCTATCAAAATGTGAAGGACAATTTGAGGTTATTTATAATATTGCTACAGACTCTAATCATGCCTCTGTATGGTTAATTAAATTTTATGGTGAAAATGTAATCCTTGGGATTGTCACCCCATGAATTTCCCCTCCTTCTGTTGGTAGTGCTCTTCAATGTCATGAAGATCAGGGTAGTCTTTTTCTGATACACAAAAATCATATTCATTGCGCCATATATTAAAAATCAATTGTGATATCTGAAGTGAATCCTGGTTAGTGGCACTTCTAATCGAAAAATTATCTAACATTTTTTCTCATATTATTTAAAACAGATAAGGTAAGTTCCGGGAAATCCGACTTAAAATAGTCGCCACCAAAATGACCCTGATTTTTAAATTCATGATATTCGCAATTCAAACACGCATGAATATGGCGGGGGTGATCAATTGGAATCCATGGGTCATCTTCTGACGCAAATAGGGATACCCACTGCTGGTTTTGACTAATCTTGTTCCAATCAAAGGAGCGATTGAAGTATCCAGACAATTTTTCATTCTCCATGCCTAAGTCAGTATAATATGCTCCGACTAATACAGATCCAAGAATAGGGTATTGTTCCGCATATCTCATAGCTGCAATTGCTCCAGAAGAATGACCAATAAGAATACTATCCTGATCAGCATTGAGTTTATCCCGTAAAAAAGGGATCCAGTAAGATTCTCTTGCTAAATCAGAGTCTGGGAACACTGATGCAATAACTTCAAATTTATGTTTTTCTAATTCCCGTTTGATGCTTGGAAACCAATTATCATTGGTTGTACACCCACCATTACCTGGAATAAATATAACTTTAGTCATATGTTTCTCATCTTAATTTTAATTATATAATCACTGGCAACATGAACTCTACCACGGTTGCATAATACTTCAATGCGCCAATTTCAAAATTCTGCTATTCATTTTTATTAGACTTCGTTAATTTTGCATGACAGTCTAATCTTTGAAAATCCTATACATTAGGTACAAGCATGGAGAAAAATAGGCTCGAGGCATTCAGCGATGGAGTAATCGCAATCATCATAACCATCATGGTGCTGGAATTAAGAGTGCCTCACGGTGATAGTTTAAGCGATATGATGCCTTTGGTTCCGGTTTTCTTCAGCTATGTGCTCAGTTTTTTCTATGTGGCCATTTATTGGAACAATCACCACCACATGCTCTACGCCTCCCGGAAAGTAAACGGTTGCATCCTTTGGGCTAATATGCACTGGCTGTTCTGGATTTCGCTTATTCCGGCCACAACTGCATGGATGGGGGTAAATCACTTTAGTAAGCTGCCGGTTGCGCTCTATGGGGTGGTGCTGCTCATGGCAGGTTTTGCTTATTATATACTTTCCAAGTTTCTTACCAAACATCATGAAAACTATGGTCTGGCACAAGCAGTAGGGAAAGATAAAAAAACACTTATATCGGTTATCCTCTACGCTATCGCCATTCCATTGGCGTTTGTGCAACCAATGCTTGCTTTGTTCATTTACGCTGCAGTAGCTTTATTATGGTTCGTACCAGATAGTAGAATTGAAAATCGAGCTGATAACTCATAAAGTTAATTCTGAGCAACTATCGCTTCAGCAGATCGCGTATCTCTGTTAGCAATTTCTCTGAAGGTGTGGGTGCGGCAGGCGCTGCCGCTTGTGCCTTCTTGAAGCGGTTGACCTGCTTTACCAGCATGAAAATAGCAAAGGAGACGATCAGGAAATTGATGATCTGATTGATAAACACGCCATAGGCAATCACTGGAGCGCCAGCCTCCTTGGCCGCTTTCAGCGTGGCGTAATCGCCGCCTTTGAGGGCAATGAAGTAATTCGAGAAATCCATGCCGCCGGTCAGCATGCCGATCACTGGCATCAGCATATCACCCACCAGCGAGTTCACAATGCCGGTGAATGCCGCGCCTATGATGATACCGACCGCAAGATCAATAACATTGCCTCTTGAGATAAAGTCTTTGAATTCCTGAAGCATGCGAATCTCCTTAGTACAAATTGCTAAACATAATATAGTTTATGCTTAACCGACTGATTTGCAAGCTATATACAATCCATTTTTATTACAGAGTTGTAGAGATAACCGGTGTCCCCTCAAGTGCGCGCTGTACAGGACACTTGGCGGCGACATCGAGTAGTTTGGCGCGCTGTTCTTCAGTCAGTTGATCTCCATGCAAAATGACCTGCTTGGTGTAAGTATCGACTTTGTTTTCCTTATGGTGAGTGAGCTTTACCTCCACCTTATCGAGTGGCCAAGTTTGCCGTTCTGCATACCAGCGAACGGTCATGGTGGTGCATTCGCCGAGTGCTGCAAGCAGCATGTCGAAAGGCGATGGGCCTAGGTTCTCACCG
>JABDBN010000043.1 GCA_013288625.1 Alphaproteobacteria bacterium
TGACCTATTGAGCCCACTAATTCCAGTTGCGCAATGTATAAATAATATATTGTTTCGTATCCTAGCGACTTTAGATTTGATCTTGGTCGCTCCGTTTACTTGGGAATATTTTAATCAGAATTCAGTTTGTTCCAGTTCTTTGGGCTTGAGGTCTAAAAGAATAGCAGGGGTTTTAATGCCAAACGAGGGTTTGTGCTATGGGTTGTCTGCATTTTATGTTTATCATGCTCAGAATCACGATGGCCAAAGCTTTGTAAAGTCAATTAAGGACAAACTCAAATTTCCTGATGCGCATAAAACCTATTTTGAGAAACTTCTATTGACTCACATGACGGCTAGTTTAACAGAGCCATGTACGATGTATGATATTAATGAGCTTTATTATAGTGAAAACACAATGAGTAGCTTAATTCAGAAATATGGATTCGGATCATTCTCTAACATTGGCATTGCCTTACGTCATAATGGTAACAGCTCTGGACATAGGGTCGCATTTTCTATAATTCAAAAACCTGATATGAAAATTCAGTATGAATTATTTGACCCTAATTTTGGTATTTATAGAACCTTTAAAGAATCTGCACTAAAATTAAAGATACTAGAGTTGATTAGCCTTTATGGTTATACGAAATATCGACTCGAAGATATGTCAAATTCAATCCCAAATAATGTTGATTGGAATCTGGTTAAAAATCATTGTCATACTCCTTTAACTTCAGCTAGTCACTTAGGTGATAAATCAATGGTAAAATTTTTACTAGATCAGGGAGCTACTATTGATCTAAAAGATGGTAATGGTTTTACTCCCCTTACGACTGCAGTTTCAGAAGGGAATATAGGAATGGTTAAGTTGTTACTAGATAAAGGAGCTAACATTGATCAAGTGGGCGGTAATTCTTCTACTCCTCTTACAACTGCAATTTGTAAAGGAAATAGAAGAATGGTTAAGCTGTTATTAGAAAAAGGAGCTAACATTGATCTAAAAGACGGTAGTGGTTGGACTCCTCTTAGAACTGCAATAGATCAGAATATTGGAATGATTGAGCTGTTATTAGAAAAAGGAGCTAGCACCGATATACCAGAAGCATCCAGTACGACTCCCTTTATGCATGCTGTCCACGGAGGAGATATAGAGAAGGTTAAGTTGTTATTAAAAAAGGAACCTGACATTAATTCAAAGGATAATTTTGGTTGGACTCCTCTTATGTCCGCAGCATCTAAAGGAAATACTGCAATTGTTGAACTGCTATTGAAACATCGAGTTGATGTTAATTTGACGGATTATAGAGGAGAGATACCTAAATCAATATCTACTAATCGAAATTATGCTGTAATAGTAGATTTAATTAAACGAGTCCCTATACAGCCCAAGAAAGAAGAGGCCGCTCACCCTCAATGTGATGCAATAAAAGGGCATTTATATAATGAGCATGGAGATGAGAAAAGAGCAAGTAAACGTCCTCATGTAATACCTGCTTCCAGAAAAAGAGTTCGCCTTGATTATTCGGACAATCAGCATAGTAGTAAAGAAGCTACAATATGTTTGTAATAACTGTACTTAGAAGAATATTCTTACAGTATCCTTGCACTTAAGGCATGAGGTTTGTATTATATCCTCAAATCTATGGAGTATTCAAATGCAAGCTACAATTGAAAAGTTATGGGAATCACGCCACCTGATCAAGGAAGATGAGAAGTTTAAAGCTGAGGCCAAGCAATCTGTCGATGCCGTTGTTAAGCAATTGGATAGCGGTGCACTCAGAATTGCCGATAAGTCCAGCGGTGCGTGGGTGGTAAATGGATGGGCGAAAAAGTCGATACTCATGAACTTTCTGCTTAATGATTGTGAATGCGTTGAGATTTCGCCAATGGTGAATTATTTTGACAAAGTTCCCCTTAAATTTGCTGGCTGGAAAGATAAGGACTTTAATACTGCCGGCTTTAGGGTAGTGCCAGGTGCAGTTGTAAGACAGTCGGCCTTTATCGGGAAGAACTGTATTATTATGCCGTCTTTCATTAATGTGGGCGCTGCAGTTGGTGACGGCACATTAGTTGATACCTGGGCAAATATAGGAAGTTGTGCGCAGATCGGCAAAGATTGTCATATCTCTATGGGGGTAGGTATAGGGGGCGTGTTGGAGCCATTTCAGGCCAACCCGGTGATTATCGAAGACAAGGTGTTTATTGGGGCGGGCAGCCAGATTGTCGAAGGTGTGATTGTTGAAGAAGGTGCGGTGATTGCCATGGGCGTGTTTATCGGAGCCTCTACTAAAATATACGACAGAGAAACGCAGGAAATAATCTATGGGCGGGTGCCAGCATATTCAGTTGTGGTATCCGGCACACTACCTGGGGCAGATGGAAAAACCCAGCTTTATGCAGCGATTATTGTGAAAAAAGTGGATGCGGCAACCCGCTGCAAAACGTCAGTAAACGATTTATTGAGAGGGTAAATGTCTGATCCCATTAAACTAGCACAAGAACTTATAAGATGTAAAAGTGTGACACCAGAAGATGGTGGTGCTATTGAACTGCTTTCAAGTCATCTGACCTCGCTAGGGTTTTTCTGTCAAAAGCTCGATTTCTCCGGAGATGACAGTTATCCAGTGAAGAACCTTTATGCATCCTGGGGGCAGGGTAAAGCTAACCTTTGCTTTGCAGGGCATACCGATGTTGTTCCAGTGGGTGACTCTGCTGCCTGGCGCTTTGATCCATTTGGTGGAGTGATACAGGGTGGTATCCTATACGGCCGCGGTGCAGTTGACATGAAGACCGCAATTGCCTGCTTTATTGCAGCCTGCGCGCGCGTGTTGGCGAGAGGTTCGCTTCCAATTTCTTTGAGCCTGCTTATTACCGGCGATGAAGAAGCTGATGCAGTAAATGGTACACAAAAAGTTTTGCAATGGATGCAAAAGCACAACAAGAAAATCACTGCATGTATTGTGGGAGAGCCGACTTGCAACCAACACTTTTGTGACACGATAAAAAACGGCCGGCGTGGAAGCATCAACTTTAAGCTATCAGTTCGCGGTAAGCAGGGGCACGTTGCCTACCCTGAGAATTTCGCCAATCCTATAACTCAACTTAACCGGATTTTGTTTGATCTTAATGAGTTGGAACTCGACGCAGGAAATAGTGATTTTCCTCCATCTAATCTAGAAGTTACCAGTATAGATGTAGGCAATAATGCAACTAACATTGTACCGGCTATTGCGCACGCAAACATCAACATTCGCTTTAATAATACCCATTATGCAAGCAGTTTAGAACAGCTTGTAAATGGAGTTTGTGCGCGGCACAGCTCTGCTTATGAACTGAACGCCAGATGTTCTGGTGAAGCATTTCTAACGCCACCAGGGCAATTCACTAATCTTGTCGCTGAAAGCGTGGAGGCGGTTACAGGACAAAGACCAGCACTTAGTACAGCCGGCGGTATTTCAGATGCGCGGTTTATCAGGGAATTTTGCCCAGTAGTTGAGGTGGGTGTGCTCAACACAACTGCACACCAGGTTGATGAACACGTAAGCCTGGAGCACATCGAGCAGCTCACAAAAGTCTACGAAGAAGTGATTACCAGGTTTGCCGCAGCTAATAGTTAAGTGTGGTTAAGTATAGGTTTGCTGAATTCGTATTGATAATCGAAACATCTTCTTAACTACGCTACTAGCTAGGTAGATAAGGCTAATTCTCGTCATTCCGAGCGAAGCGTGGGAATCCAGTCTTTACGATTACATAATATTTAAAATTTTTACTCCTGCCTCGCAACTGGCTTGGCAATCTGTAGCGCATAAGCTGGATCACCACGTCGCTTACGCTCCTCGTGATGACGCAATGTGCGCTATATTTCCCACTAATATTATCTCTTTGTAATGTGTTTACCCAACTTATAGCTAACTATATAACATTCATCTTTAAATTCTGAATAAAGCCGTTATGGTAGATAATAATATTGAACACTTTAGGAGAGTCACATGGATATTTTTAGCAATTATAAACTCTGTAATTTAGAGCTCGCAAATCGCATTATTATGGCGCCAATGACACGTAGCCGTGCTGTTGAAGGAAATGTGCCTAATCCACTTGCAGCTACATATTATGCTCAGCGCGCCTCTGCCGGACTTATTATCACTGAGGCTACACAAGTGTCGCAACAAGGTGTTGGTTATATCCGCACTCCGGGTATTCATTCAAAAGAGCAAATTGAAGGTTGGAAGAAAATTACAGAAGCTGTTCATAAAGCCGGTGGGAAAATCTTCCTGCAGCTTTGGCACGTAGGTAGAATTTCTCACCCAGATTTTCATGGTGGTGAACTACCTGTTGCTCCATCTGCAGTAGCTGCGCAAGGTGAAGTCTACACTCAAAAAGGTTTGCAGAAGATGGTGGAACCAAGGGCTTTAAAGGTTGAAGAGATCAATGATATTGTGCAACAGTTTCGTCAAGGGGCTGAGAATGCTAAGACCGCAGGCTTTGATGGCGTAGAGATCCATGGCGCTAATGGTTATCTCCCCGATCAGTTTTTGAGAGACGGTACTAATTTAAGAACCGATGAATATGGTGGTAGCGTTGAGAATCGCGCCCGTTTTCCACTTGAAGTGGCAAAAGCCGTATGCGGTGTATGGGGAGCAGATAAGGTAGGATATAGAATTTCGCCCACGGGGACTTTCAACTCAATGTCCGACTCAAACCCAAAAGCGACATTCACCTATTTTGTTGAGGAATTGAATAAACTAAAACTGTGCTATCTACATATTGCAGAAGATAGAAAAAACGATGCAACAGGTGAGCCTTTATCTAAGCTTTTACGTTCAAAATACAAGGGAACTTATATTGCAAATGGTGGCTATGATTCTGAAGTTGCCAATACTGCTATAAAGAATGGTGATGCCGACCTGGTTGCCTTTGGCGCTCTTTTCCTTGCCAACCCTGACCTGCCAGCAAGATTTCGCACTAAGTCTCAGCTCAATAAAGTTGATACCAGTACTTTTTATATGGGTGAAGAACGCGGCTATATTGATTATCCCAAACTTGTGGCTGGTTAAAAAAACCGAAAAAGTTTGCGCTACGGCCTAAAGTGATGTACTTAAATAGGTAATAACTTTAATAGAAATAAATGGAAATCCTCGCGAGCATTAACTGGTTGAAACTATTCGAGATCGTCGTAAAGATATTATCTTTAGTCATTCCATTGCTTTTGTGCGTGGCTTATTTGACCTATGCTGAGCGCAAAATTATAGCATCCATGCAACTTCGTATAGGGCCGAATGTAGTGGGACCTTTGGGGCTGCTCCAGCCCATTGCTGACGCTGTGAAGCTCATTTTTAAAGAAACCATTATTCCTGAGCGCTCTAACAAATTTCTTTTTATGTTAGCACCAGTGATCACCTTTATACTTGCAATGATTGGCTGGGCAGTAATACCGATATCGGAACATTTTGTAATAGCGGATATTAATGTAGGAGTCCTTTACTTACTTGCTATATCGTCATTGGGAGTCTATGGCGTTGTCATTGCCGGCTGGGCAAGCAACTCTAAGTATGCATTTTTAGGAGCGATCAGATCTGCGGCGCAGATGGTTTCGTATGAAGTAGCCATTGGATTTTCGATTATCTGTGTGCTTATTTATTCGGGGAGTCTGAATCTCCGCGAAATCGTTGAATCACATAAGCACATGCCGCTTTATATGGAGCTGCTCCTGCTGCCAATGTTTGTGGTGTTTTTTATTTCTATTCTGGCTGAAACTAACCGCCACCCGTTTGATCTGCCGGAAGCGGAAGCAGAACTAGTTGCTGGGTACAACGTTGAATATTCATCGATGGGATTTGCTTTATTCTTCCTGGGAGAATACGCCAATATGATCCTGATGAGCGGAATTGCGACTATACTATTCCTTGGCGGTTGGCTTCCACCATTTAATCTGCAGTTCCTTAATTTCATGCCGGGCTTTTTCTGGTTCGCATTAAAGGTAGCTTTCTGCCTCTTTGTATTTATTTGGGTGAGAGCTGCATTGCCACGTTATCGTTACGATCAGTTAATGCGGTTAGGGTGGAAGGTACTATTGCCCCTTACACTGCTCTGGGTGGTCATTATTTCAAGTGTTGTTGTTTTTGTGAAGTAAATATGGTTTATCGTTACACTACTGCCCCTACATCGCGCCAGCTAAAAGTTGGCCAGGCTATACGCCAGGCTCTGTCAGAGATACTTCAGCGCAATGAGCTTTCCCATCCGTTCTTTGAAAAAACCATGATCACCGTTTCAGAAGTGCGGGTGAGTCCGGATCTGAAAGTTGCTACTGCATTTCTCATATTGCCAGATAACTCTGACCAGAAGAAGATCGTTAAATTCTTTAATGAAATCGCACCTACATTCAGGAAGCTGGTGACTTCTAAAATAAACCTGCGATTCTCTCCCGAAATCAGGTTTACTATAGATGATTCAATTCAAAAGGCCGCTGAGCTTGAAGCATTATTTAGAAAGGACAAATAAACCCGTTGGTTATATCACCTTATTGTAATAAATAATTATCGGTGCTAATTTTAAAAGCGTAATATTGCAATGGGTAATTAAATGGACTCAAAACTTTGGAACCATTTTAGAAGCAAAGAGGCTTTTAAAGAAGGGGTTACAGCAGTCGTCAAAGAAGGCAGCGTTGAGCAGCTTCGTAAACTTTTGAATCCGGGCGAGTTTTTGGAAGAGAACTGGGACATAGCTATGTCACTGGCTTTTGATGCAGCTGTTGATAACAATAAAGCTGAGCTTATTCTCGCTGTGCTCAATGAAGCTGGCGGTAGCTTTGCGCAACAGACGCTAGTTGCCGGGCATCACTATGCAGCTTTTTGCATGGCAGCAGCCAAAGGTCACAAAGAGGCGATGATGGTGCTTTTGGCGTACATGGACGACTCAATGATTAGCAAGGCAATAGGTGCGCTAAAAGACCGCCATGATATCGGTAAAACCGGGGAAATAGTAGAAACTTTAGAGCGTGACTTAAACAACCCCAGCTCATCATTAAGAAAAGAAATAGTGGCTTATAGGAAAAGCCTAGGCATATAGAAGTTTATTCTATAGATGCATAGGGAACAAATTTGCCATCAGGAGTAGAAACTAGTTTTCCATCTTCGAATTGAGCAGCCATAAAACGCTGTCCACCATTGATAAGCTTAACCGGTTTTACAGGCTTTCCTTGGTATTCCTTAATGCGTGCCGCTGAACCACGGTTTGCAATGTTGTTTTTTGATCCTTTTTTAACTGCCATAGCACTTACCTTAATAGTATATATATTGTAATTATAGCACAAATTGTACCACTTTGCAAAGCGTAGTCAAGTATATAAAGAATTATGCGATAGCAATGGAAGCCACATCAATGTAACTCAAACATCGCTAAACATGTGTATTCGTCTGTAATATATTTATAATATTTAACTATCTGATTTGTAATAATTAATGGTTAAAAATGGCAGTAGAAAAGTCTTGTTCTTTTATAAAATCCACTTTAGCTTTTAAGTTGTAGATTAGAAAATAATCTATAACCGCGCTGACACAATTACTAAGAGTTAATTAAATATTTATAACATCAATTAGGAGTTATTATGGCTGTTGAAGTAAATGCGTGTACACCACCTTATTGCACTACCATTGGTTCTGCAATAAATAATATGGCTAAGGCTACAATAAATGCCTGGCAAGCAGGGCAGTTAGTAATGGTTTATAATCCAATACAGCAAGAGGATTGCCACTGTGTTTTTTTAGGAACAGGACCAGGACCAGTGCCGGGGCCAGCACCAGCACCAGCACCAGTGCCAGAACCAGCGCCAGCACCAGCACCAGTGCCAGTACCAGGACAATGTACAGTAGTAGTGCCATGTCAAGTACCAGTACCACTACCAGGAGGACAATGTTCAGTAGTAGTACCATGTCCAGGGTTAAATTCGAATCCGGCTGGATTAGAGTTTAGTCATGGAAAATCTGGAGATAGTGTACAAAAATATGCTGTACAAATCATATACGATAACCATTCTTTAACTGTACCAGCAGATCATGTGTTCCTGACGGATAAAGGAATAAAGCAGGCATCAAAGATGACACCTGTAGATAAATTAATATCTGAAAATGGGTCTGAAGTAGGAATTACTTCTATTCACCTTGGGGAATATAAAGGTGGATTTAAGCATATTGCAACTAAGCATGAAGCGCCATCACCTGAAAATTTAAAGAGCCATCTAATTAATACTAATGGGATCATGTCAGGAGATCATGCGATACAACTACATTTTGATAAGCTATCGAATGCATCTAAGGCTGAACCTAGTATAGGTAGTCCAGCCTATATTAAGAAATGGGGAGATGGGGTTTTAAAAGCACCTACATTAAGTAGTGGTGGAAATGATAAATTTATTTCTGCCGAGCATTTAAAGGTACATGTTCCAGAACATGCACATAGCTATATACATCCTAAAGTAGCTCAAGCTAAATCTGAAGATGCATTTAGTGAATGGGCTAGTCCAGAAGCATCCGGGTGGACAAATTATGTAATGGATTTCTTTCACCGAGCTTTTCCTGATATTACGTATGAACTTGATTGGACTGATCCAACAGTGAATGCCTATGCATGGCAGGATCCTAATGGTGCCCGTCATGTTGCTGTAAAAGGAGGCTTAGTTCAGCACGCTGCAGTTAAAATGGAGGGCGTATCATTAGTTATTGCTCACGAAACTGGACACCATTATGGTGGGCAACCAACTTTCCCTACAGGGCTAAGTTGTGAGGGGCAAGCTGATTGGTCAGGTTCTAGAGATATAATGCGCAAAATATGGTTTGGCGAAGAGTATATTAACACTACTCGTCAAGCTATTACTCAGATGGCAGGTTTTTTTGGCGTGCCTGACTCTCCTACTATTCCACAAGAACCTTCTGCTGGGTGTGATCATCCAGAGGGATCATGCCGAATAGCTACTTATCATGCTGCTCTAGACTTAATGTTTGATAAACCAGCATGCGCTGGTACGCTGGTAAATGCTCCTCTTGTGCATGCAGAATTATAGTGGCTTTACCAACGTTACATGAGAGGCTAGTGTAGCCAAGTTAAGTTGCACCAAGTCCCTTTTTATTGCACCCGCCGTAGCTAAAACTTCGGCGGGTGTTTTGCTAGGCATCGGCTAGCGCGGATTGTGTCAATTTCTTCCTTATGCAGAGGTGTTTCTTAATGTCTGGAGTGGACAGCTTCGTTTGTAGTCATAGGTTCTTCGTTCTCATTAGCCGTCATTTGCTTATATTGTAAGTATGAACTTCTAAAGTCTATAGGCTCTAGCATTAATGGCTGGTATCCACCGCCTAATGTTATTGCTGCTACCTCCCTCCTTGCAAAGGGGAAAAGTAAAGTTATACAATCAATCAATAGTATTTCTTCTTTATCACTTTCTTTTATTTCTCCTTCTATCTTAAAAATA
>JABDBN010000044.1 GCA_013288625.1 Alphaproteobacteria bacterium
TGCAGGTTAGTGGTTTCGAGTGAGTGGTATCTTGAACAGTTCCCTAAAACCAGAATAATGCAGGGCCGAAATGAAAAAAATAAATTTATCACTGAGGATCAGGGATTTAGGTTTGCAACTTCCATTGGTGGCACGCTCACCGGAGAAGGGGCAGATGTTCTGATTGTTGATGATCCGCATACACCATTGCAGGCAGCAAGTCGCGCTGAAAGATACAGGGCTTTAGAATGGTATGATCAAACTTTTTCCACACGCCTTAATAATAAAAAGAAAGGGGTTATTGTGGTTTTGATGCAGCGACTTAATCAGGATGATTTAAGTGGGCACTTGTTAAAAAAGAAAGTTTGGAGGCATTTAAAACTTGCGGCATGTGCTGAACAAGATATTACGTATCGATGTGGGAAATTTCGTTATAAGCGCAAAAAAGGTGAGCTGATTTCGCCTGCCCGAGAAAGCAAAAAGGAGCTTACAATGGCGAAGCTCGAGCTGGGTTCATTTGGATTTAATGCCCAATATCAGCAAGATCCAATCCCGCTTTCCTCTGGTATCATAAAATACTCATGGATAGTGCGCGAAGAGCATAAGCCGCATGATTCAGAGATCTGTTATCAGAGTTGGGATTGTGCAACGAAGGTCGGCCGCAACAATGATTATAGTGTCTGCACTACCTGGTATGTTGCCAAAAATAAATATTATCTCGAACATGTGTTTCGGCAGCAGGTTGAATTCTCGCAGCTAAAAAGCCAAACGCTTAAGCTTTATAAAAAATATACTCCAGCAGCGGTGTTGATTGAAGATAAATCAAGTGGGCAGCCCTTGATCCAGGAACTTAGGGAGAAAACTACCATTCCTGTTATTAAGATAAATCCCTGTAAAGATAAAGAAACCAGATTGCTTTCTACGGTGGGGTTGTTTGAATCCGGTCGAATCTGTTTTCCTAAAAATCAATACTGGTTAGCCGATCTGGAAGCGGAACTTTTTACCTTTCCTAATTCTGCTCACGATGATCAGGTTGATTCTATAACCCAGTTTCTGGGTTGGATTAAAAACCATAATGCAGAAAGCAGTACTATGCGGGTAGTTTAGACTAGTTATAACATAGCAAAGAAATGTCTATACGAATTTACTGGAATGATGCGTCAAAATAACTATCATTACACTGATGATAAAAAAACGTAGGAGTGAAAATATGATATATATAGCATCAGATCACGCTGGATTTAAGCTAAAACAACTTATTGTAGCTCATTTTGCCGACCTTATGATTACAGATTTGGGGACAGATTCCCCTGAGGCAGTGGACTATCCTGATATTGCAGAAATGCTTGCCCATGCTATGGCTCATGAAGAAAAAGGTGTTGGAATTTTAATTTGTGGAAGCGGTATTGGTATGTCGATAGCTGCCAATCGCTTTAAGTTTCTGCGAGCCGCATTATGCCGTGATAAAGAGGATGCGGAAGCCGCCCGCCAACATAATGATGCTAACGTCCTGGTCATTGGGGGAAGGATCACAAATCTGGAAGAGGCCATACCTATCATCAATAGTTTCATTAGTACCGGCTTTGAAAGAGGACGGCATGAACAAAGGGTGCAGAAACTATCCTGGAAAGAGAGCGTTTTTTTTGAAGGTGACCTCAATACTAACGACCCGGAAATGGCAGCCATAGTGCAAAGAGAGTTAGTACGCGAACAAAATGGTATCGAGCTTATTGCGTCAGAAAATTATGTTAGCCAGGCAGTGCTCGAAACTCAAGGTTCAGTTTTAACGAATAAATATGCCGAGGGTTACCCGGGTAAAAGATATTATGGGGGATGTGAATGCGTTGATGAAGCTGAAAATCTAGCAATAGATCGGGTAAAGCAATTATTTGGTGTCAACTTTGCTAACGTTCAGCCGCACTCGGGCTCCCAGGCTAATCAAGGTGTATTCGCAGCACTTCTCCAGCCTGGTGACAATATTCTAGGAATGGCACTTGATTCGGGTGGACATTTAACCCATGGTTCCAAAGTAAATATGTCGGGGAAATGGTTTAATGCTTTTAGCTATACTGTGAATGAACAAACCGGTTATATCGACATGGATATGGTGGCTAAAATGGCAAAGGAGCATAATCCGAAGCTCATAATTTGCGGAGGTTCAGCTTATCCTCGAATCATTGACTTTGCAGGATTTAGAAAAATTGCGGATAGTGTTGGTGCTTACCTCATGGTTGATATGGCACACTTTGCGGGCCTGGTTGCTGCCGGTCATTTTCCTTCACCGGTTGGGCATGCTCATGTCATCACTTCGACTACTCATAAAACCCTTAGGGGACCACGTGGTGGGTTGATTCTCTCCAATGATGAAGAAATGGCTAAAAAAATAAACTCGGCGATTTTCCCAGGAATTCAGGGGGGACCGCTCATGCATGTAATTGCAGCCAAAGCTGTAGCTTTTAAGGAAGCTCTGCAGCCTGAATATAAAGAATATATCGGCAACGTTGTGTTGAATGCAAAAGCTTTAGCACAGTCTCTGGAGGCGCGTAATTATAAGATATTCACTGGCGGCACGGATTGCCACCTGCTGTTAGTTGATTTAAGACCTCAAGGTCTAACGGGTAAAGACGCAGAAGCGAGTCTGGTGCGTTCTGGGCTTATCTGCAATAAAAATTCAATCCCTTTTGATACTGAAAAGCCTTTCATCACTTCTGGTATCCGCCTTGGGTCGCCGGCATCTACAACGCGAGGTTTTAAACAGGAAGAGTTTAAAATAGTGGGGACTATGATTGCTGATGTGCTTGACGGGTTGCGTGAAAACCGATCAGATAATACTAAAACCGAACAGGCGATTTATGATAGGGTGCTTAAATTATGTCATAAATTTCCAATATATGGTGGGTTAAAATATGTATAAAATTATATCTTTAAAAGCACGTGAGATACTGGATAGTCGTGGCAATCCTACAGTTGAAGCTGACTTATGGCTAACCGATGGGAGCTTTGGAAGGGCAGCAGTACCAAGCGGAGCATCAGTAGGTGAGCATGAAGCTATAGAACTGCGTGACAATAACTCGCGCTACCTGGGGAAAGGAGTGCTTAAGGCTGTTGAAGGCGTTAACACTGAAATAGCTGGTTTTCTGCGCAACAGTGATTTTAACTCGCAGGCGGAATTGGATCAGGCATTAATATCGCTGGATGGTACTGAAAATAAAAGCCGCCTAGGAGCTAATGCGTTACTGGCTGTTTCACTTGCCTTTGCCAAGGCAGCTGCACTAAGTAGTGGTAAAATGCTCTATCAGTATATTGGTAATGGCACAACTTTGCCGCGCCCCATGATGAATATTATCAATGGAGGTGCACATGCGGACAATGAACTCGCAATCCAGGAGTTTATGATTGTCCCACTAAAATTTTCCAGCAGTAGAGAAGCACTGCGCTGTGGTGCTGAGATTTTTCAAAGCTTACGCGCCACTCTCAAGAAGCGTGGATACAACACCAATGTTGGCGATGAGGGAGGTGTGGCTCCAAACATAGCCAGGGCTAGTGAAGCGCTGGATTATATTATGGAAGCTATAGTGGCTGCGGGATATAAGCCACAGGACGAGGTTGCAATTGCGATTGATGCTGCAGCTTCTGAATTTTACGAAGATCAAATATATCATATTGAAGATGAAGTGCTGGCTTCAGATGAGCTGGTTAAATACTATGTCAACCTGGTAAATAATTATCCAATTATATCTTTAGAAGATCCCATGTCTGAACACGATCATGTGGGCTGGAAAATAATCACTGAAGCTTTAGGTGGAAAAATTCAGATTGTAGGGGATGATATCTTTGTTACCAATCCTAAAATACTCAAGAAAGGCATTGAAGATCACATCGCTAACGCTGTGCTGATTAAATTAAATCAAATTGGGACGCTTACAGAGACTATGGAAACGATAAAGCTGGCTCATGCAAATGGTTATAAAGCTATAATATCGCATCGCTCTGGTGAGACCGAAGACACAACTATTGCGCATCTGGCTGTAGGTTCTGGAGCTGGTCAAATTAAAACCGGTTCCCCGTGCCGTACGGATCGTATTTGCAAATATAATGAGTTAATGAGGATTGAAGAGGAGTTGTCCTGATGAATAGCAAAAAAATAGCGCTGACAATTATATTTTTATGGCTATCAGCATGTGCTGGCCCCAAAATTGCACGGGTCGAACCACCTGCAGTGATGCCACCGCCACGTGAGATAGAAAATGTGCAGGTAGCATTGGTTCTTGGAGGAGGAGGAGCCAAAGGGATAGCTCATTTAGGTGTGCTTGAAGTGCTGGAACGCCATAATATTCCTCTGGATCTTATAGTGGGCACCAGTGCTGGCAGCGTAGTTGGCGCTATGTATGCTGATTATCGTGATAGCAAACTTCTCTTTGACAATCTGATAAAATTACAAAAATGGGATTTGCTCGATTTCTCGTTCCTTGACACGCTCTACTTCTTCAGTGATTTGCGCGCGCCGATACAAGGTTATTATATGGAAGATTTTGTGATCAAAAATTTAACTGTCCATAATATGGAAGACCTGAGCATACCATTTGTTGCTGTTGCAACCGATCTTGAAAATGAAAGCGCTTTTAGCATTAGCAGTGGGCCGATCGCAACCGCCGTGCACGCATCATCAGCAATCCCGCCATTTTTTAGACCGGTGCAGGCATATGGAAAGCTGCTGGTCGATGGTGGTGTGATTGAGCCAGTACCTGTTTTCTCGGCGTTGAAATATAATCCTAAAATGATTATAGCTGTGGATATCAGTACATCTGGGCGAGAGTATGTGAAGCCTAATATGTGGGATGTGACTTTGCGTTCTATGTATATCAGCTATTATAAATTGTCCCAGTGGCAGTCACATCAGGCAGATATTCTTATTCACCCGGATTGCACAGGTGTTGGATTATTTGATGATGAGCATAAACAGCATCTTTATAACCTAGGTAGAAATGCTGCAGAGAAACTAATTCCGGAAATTGTGGCTAAGATGAAAGAAAAAGGCATAAGCACCAAAAACGTTATAATGTAAAATTAGCTTTAAATGTTTAAACATTCTCCAATTATGTTCTATTAGCTAGGTAGTAAGGCAGTTTCCGTCGTTGCGAACCCCCACTTGCGGGGTGAAGCAATCCAGTCCTGAGGTTTACACACTACTTAAACATATGATGCCAGCCCCACCACTAGATTGCCGCGTCGCTTCGCTCCTCGTAAAGACGGGATTCGTGCTCTATTTCTTTGCTTACGCGCCACGTAAAGTTGCTCTGGATAGCCCGCTATCCCTTCCCTCTAAGCTGCAGCGCCATGCTATAAATTTCCTTCCTCGGGAGGCCGGTGGTTTTAGCCACTCTATCGACTGCCGATTTTAGGGTGGAGCTGGTGAGTTCCCGCCTTAGCATTTCATTCAGTTCATCTTTGTCCGGTGGGAGTTTATCGCCTGCGGGTTCAATCAGAATCACCACCTCGCCGCGAATTTTTTCTCTATCAGTAAATGCTTTTAGCACGGAAGCACAGGTGCCGCGAACAAACTCCTCATGCAGTTTAGTGAGTTCGCGGGCGACTACGCACTGGCGCGACCCAAATACACTCTCCATAATTGTAAGAGTCTTCAGCAGCCGTTTGGGGCTTTCAAAAAACACAACAGTTGCACGGAGTTCTTTAACTTCTTCGAGTTTGGCACGCGCCTGCCCACTGGAATTGGGGATAAATCCTCCAAAATAAAATGCATCAGTGGGTAAGCCGGCAGCTGAGAGCGCAGATATTACTGATGATGCCCCCGGTATAGGGATAACTTTATGTTCATGCAAAAGCGCATCCTGAACTAATTTATATCCTGGGTCGGATACCAATGGCGTACCGGCATCGGAAATCAGTGCGATACTCATGCCCTGGTCTAACTGCATTATAAGCTTCTGCCTGACCTTTTCGTCAGCGTGATCATTGTAAACAATGCACTTGCTTTGAATTCCGAAGTGGGCGAGTAGTTTGTGCGAGACTCTTGTATCCTCACAGGCAATTACATTTACCTGCCGCAGAATTTCCACGGCTCTAAAGGTCATGTCACCTAAATTGCCTATCGGGGTTGCAACAATGTATAAAATTCCTGTCGGGGATAGCGAAAAAGACTTTATATTATTACCAGTTTGTTTAATATTTGTCATTATTGTAATCTGTCGGAACTCATATGTCTAAAAAGCACAAATACATTTTTTCAGTTCTTTTTGCAATGCTTCTGGTTGGTTGCAATACTTATAAAGCTACACAACCTAAGGTTGTCGAAATCTATAAGAGCCCAGATGAGAGGGCTACACTTGAAGTGATCGAGGAAAGTTCCGCTTATAATCAACAGGCGGTTATCGGAACAAAAGTTGCCTTGCTTATTCCTCTATCTGGCAAGGATACCAAAGTAGGTAAGAATATTTTTGATGCAACGCAGCAGGCAGTGTCTGATTTGAAATTCAGCAACCTTCATATCATCCCTATAGACACTACCCATAGTACCCATGCTATAACTGCTACACTTGATGCTCAAAGACCTGATATTATTGTCGGGCCGGTGTTTGCCAGAGATGTCACTCGCCTTTATCCATATGCCCGTAAAAACAATCTGTGCATGATTGCTTTTTCCAATGATCAAAGTTTAACAGGGCAGAATTGCCTGATGCTTCTTGGGATTATGCCGTCTGCTAATGTTAATCGGGTGGTTGATTATGCCCGTGCCAGGAACTTTGTCGATATTCGCGCACTGCTTCCTAGAAATCGCTATGGGGAAACAGTTGCGCAGAGCTTAAGTGATGTAAAAACCCAGTATTATTGGGCTAATGGAGATATAATCAAAAAGTCTGATGTAGCCTCTGCCGTTGCATCGCCTTCGGTTAATACAGCCCTATTGATTCCGGAAGGAGGTACAAGCTTAGCCAACATTGCAGCTGAGCTCGGCGATAATGGTAAAATGGTAAAACTCTTGGGTAGTGGGCTTTGGGAAGAGGAAAAAACCTTTAAAAACCCGGCGTTTAACGGGGCATGGTATGCTTCTGTCCCTGGAAAAAATCGTGAGGTTTTTGAGCGTAAATTTGCAAGAAGCTTTGGTTACAAGCCTCTAAAGATCGCTACGTTAGGTTATGATGCGGTCGCATTGTTATCTGCGCTCACAGCGCAAACTAGTAAAGATAAGTTTACCAAAACAGCTTTGGTTGATCCAGCTGGGTTTATGGGAATTGCCGGCGCTTTCCGCTTCCGCCATGATGGAAGTAATGAGCGCTTGCTTTCGGTTTATGAAATCACTGAGGGCAAGGCGATTGAAATCAGTCCTGCTCCTGACCATTTTTAATTATTTGTAGTTATTTTCTACCTTCCCAATTTACTCTGAAGTGTGCCAAATCGCCGTCGTTGCGAACCCCCACTTGCGGGGTGAAGCAGTATCTTGATGTTTGCACAATACTTAAACTTATAACATCAGCCTCACAACTGGATTGCCGCGCTTCGCTCGCAACGACGGTGACGTGGCTCTTTATTAAGTAAATTGTAACGGTATATAGCGTTACAAAAGCGTCTTTTTATAGATTTTAATTTGGTTTATTTTGGTCAACTTCTCATAAGGGTAGGCAATAAAATTTTGAAATGTGGCAGATATTTATAAAATCTTCTTGAATAAGATGGCATTAGTCAATACCATGGTATGCAGTAGTAAATAAGATAATTTTTATGCAAAACAAAGCCCGACCGCTTTCGCCGCACATAACTATATATAAACCTCAGATCAGCAGTGTACTTTCCATAACTCACCGCATCACTGGGGTGGTTAATTTTATTGGAATGAGCATTCTTGTTTGGTGGGTTATTCTGATTGGAGCCTATGGCTTTATCCCGGAAAATACATTTATGTGGCAATTTTTCCAAAGCTATATCGGTATATTTTGTTTAATGGGCTGGAGTTTTTCGCTCTTACTACATATGTGCACCGGCATTAGGCACCTGTTTTGGGATGCAGGTTATGGCTTTGGTTTGGCAGTGTTTCCAAAAACTGGCTGGTTTGCAATACTTAGTGCCTTGGTTTTTTGGATTATTCTTTGGACAATGATTTATACAGTAAGAACGACAGCAAATACCCGAAAAAATACCACCAACTTTAGGACACCTGTTTCACGGGTGAAATCTTTAGGCTCGGCTCACTCAGGTACAGGGCATTTCATCAATCAGCGGTTCACCGCTGTAATTATGCTATTGCTGATAGTTTGGTTTATGTATATCATGCGGAGTATAGCGGCAGAGCCCAATGCTATGATAGGTATAATTGCTGGATCGGTTCTTAACTTGTCCGTGGCAATTCTTTTTATAGGGAGTTTTCTTTATCATGGTTACCTTGGA
>JABDBN010000045.1 GCA_013288625.1 Alphaproteobacteria bacterium
CTTTAAGCTCCGTTCTGACCTTATTTATATCACTTCTCAGGCTACCGGTATCAGCTTTTAATTCTAATATAACTTTATCAATATCTGTTTTATTTGTGGAAAATTGAGTAAAGTTACGGAAGTTGTTCTCTAGTAAACTAACCTGCTCTTTAGTAGCTAATCTACTATAGTAGCCATATTCATTTTTTTGTACGACATGCATTATAGCTGATGCGTGCTTTTGGATAAGTCCTTCTCCAATCAGATACTGAATTCCTTCTTGTTTATCATAGGTCATAACAGTCATTTTCAAAATAACGTTATATATTCGAGTGCCAATTTATGCTTTGTATACAAGCCTGTCAAGTACGCAAGCTTATTTTTATACTAAAGTATAATTAAAAAGACTAAAGTTATAATGAAACTAAAAAGTATTATTATCGTTTCTTGATGATTCCAACCAATAACAGGATTCACCATTGATGTTCCTTATATTTGTGATTTGATTTATGTGTTCTTGTAATTGACTGGCGGCGGACTTCAGTCTTTGTAAATCTTGAGTTTGCCCGAATATATCATGCTGGTCTGAGAACAACATATGAGAAAAAAGCAATAAGCCAAATTCATCTATGGGTTCTTTCATCTGAGAGCGCATTTTTTTATAGATAAGCTCAACGATCTTCTTATTGCCTCGCTTCCATGCTAACTCAATCGCATGCCTACCCAGTTTATCCAAAGCATTATAATTGATTTGCGATGAATCAAGTAAGAATTTTACAATCTCAACATAGCCTCGGCTTGCAGCAAGATGTAATGCAGTGAAACCATGGCTATCAAAACAGTTGCAGTCTAACTTTGGGTCAGCGGTAAGACCTGAGATGTTCTCAAGGAGCCCACGACTTGCCGCAATCAAAAACTGCTGGTGTATATCCAGAGTTTCAAGGTTTTGCACAAAGGATGGCAATGTAACTTCAGAGCTCATTTTTCTCCCTTACAGTTGCTAGATAAAATGCCAGTATCATTCTCTGATGATAGCCTTAAATAACTGAATTAACAAGTTTTTCCTATTGCAATGCGAGCAAGTGGTTTGAATAGTCCAGCCAATTCACCCGCTGGCTGATAATAACAAATGGGCTTTGCAGTATCAGAGGACTCAGCCAGCTCTTGGTTGATGGGAATCTGGGCAAGCAAGGGGAGCTTAAACTCTTTGGCTAGTCCAACACCAGCATTTTGGCCAAATATATGGTGTTTCTCACCGGATGGACTTTTGAAATAGCTCATATTCTCAACAATCCCTAGCACCGGCACTGATAGTTTATTATACATGTTGATACCCTTTCGTGCATCAGCCGCTGCCAACTCCTGAGGCGTAGTTACAACGATTGCTCCATCCAGCTTATAATTCTCAGCTAGGCTTAAATGCACATCCCCAGTGCCTGGAGGTGTATCGACAATCAATATATCCAGAGGGGTTTTACCGGCCCACTTAGTCATGCGCATAAGCTGATACAAGACTTTAGTGGTCATAGGGCCGCGCCAAACTGTGGCGGCGTTATCGTCCACCAGAAACCCTACTGACATCATCTTAAGCCCAAATTTAGTGTGAGGAATCATTAGCTTATCATCTAGTTCCGGCATTTGGCTGATTCCAGCAAGCCTAGGCAAAGACGGACCATAGATATCAGCATCGACTAACCCTACTTTAAACCCCTGATTAGCTAAAGTAATTGCAAGATTAAAGGCAATAGTTGATTTACCAACACCACCCTTGCCGGAAGCTACGGCTATAATTCTATTAATACCTGGAATACTATTGACATCAGCCTGCCTTAGCTCGGGTCCGGAAGTAAGTGTGATTTTAACTTTGCTGACTCCTTCAATTTTTAGCAATAGTTCTTCGCAGTTTTTGCGCATTGGCTCCAGCGCTCCTGAACGCGCATTTTCACAGTAAATGGCGAAAATAACCTCATCTCTATTAACTATAATCTTACTGATACTATGCGTAAGGCTTTTACCTGTGTCAGGATGCTGAATAGGTTCCAAAGTTTTTAATACAAATTGCTCTAGTGAGTTAGACATTGCTTGCAACATTTAAAATATGAATATAGATTATATACCAAATTCAGAACTAAAGTAATACCGATGTCAGATAATAAATTTAAAAATCCATGGGGTGATGACCAAAACGATATTAATGAAGTCATTCGCAAGGGACAGGAAAAGATAGCAAAACTATTTGGTGAGAAGCCTGGTAGAGGTGATGACAATGGTGGTGGCTTTTTCAAAGATGGTGGCTTTAGGCTTAGATTTAATAAAAACATATTGATCATTTGTGGAGTGGTGATTTTTGTCATGTGGTTGTCTACCGGCTTCTATACCGTTCAACCTGATGAAGAAGGTGTAGTTATGCGATTTGGCAAATATACGCGCACATCGCCACCGGGCTTGAACTATAAAATACCTAATCCTATTGAAACTGTAACGCCGGTCAGCGTAACCAGGATAAACAAAGAGGAAATTGGATTCAAATCAGCTGGAAAAACCATTACTTCAAAGCAAGAGCTTTTGGAGAGTACTGTTGCTAAAGAAAGTCAAATGCTTACGACTGATGAAAACATAGTCGACATTAACTTTCAGGTTCAGTGGCTGATTGATGATGCTAAGAAATTTCTGTTTAATGTCCGTGATATGAATACAGAGAATACAGTTAAAAGTGTTGCTGAAAGCGCCATGCGTGAAGCTATTGGTCTTTCCCATGTTGCTGATGTGTTAGCAGAAAAGCGAAGTGAAATCGAACAGGATACTAAGGCTCTTATGCAAGCCATGCTTGATAATTACGAAATGGGTGTGAAAGTAATTGGTGTGCAGCTTTTGAGATCTGATCCCCCACAGGAAGTGCTCGCAGCTTACCGCGATGTACAAAATGCTAAGCAGGATAAGGAGCGTGAGATCAATACTGCTCTTTCATATCGTAACGACATAGTTCCGCGTGCCCGTGGTGAGTCGGAAAAAATGCTACTCGATGCTGAAGGCTATAAAAACATGGTAGTGGCTGATGCTGAGAAAGTAGGGAGTAACCTTGATAAAGTTCGAACTGAGCTTAAAGCTGATATAGCTGATTTAAGAACTGATCTTGATAAAGTTCGAATTGAAGTGGATGGAGTTAAAGTGGACGTAGAAAAAGTCCGCAATGAGGTGATCCAATCTGAGAAGCGGTTGGAGAAAATAGTACACAGGTCTCAGGTGAAATTGATGCTGATGATAGGCGGCTCAACAGTTACAAACATTTCTATTATGATTGGTTTGCTAAAATATTTCCTTAAGTTTTAAGTTTTATTTATTGTTGATTCATAACATGAAATCCAAAACTGAATACAGTTGTACAATCTAATCAAAAGTGTTATTTTTAAGTATGTTATGCTTTATCTAAAGCATGCGGATGGAGGTGTTATGAGAAGATTTTGTGCAGCCATAGTACTTGGCGTTTTGTTACTTACAGCCCCAGTTTTAGTGAACGCTGATCCCCCTACCCGCGTTGCTCGCCTAAGTTACGTGGATGGTCCAGTTATTTTTGCACCTGCTGGTCAGGACGATTGGGTTAATGCAGGAATCAACCGACCTATAATTACCGGAGACCGTATCTGGTCCGATGCCAATTCCCGAGGGGAATTGCAACTTGGCCGCGCCGCTATTCGTTTCAGCGACAACACCAGTATAGCCGTCTTAAATCTCGATAGTAACCTTGCCCAAGTCCAACTAACACAAGGAGTTCTTAATCTAAATATACGCAGTGTAAGGCCTGATCAGGTCTACCAAATCAACACTCCGAACCTGGTGTTCTCAACTAGTCAGCCAGGCGATTATCGCCTTGACGTGAACAGTGATGGTAATGAAACTATAGTCACGGTACGAAGTGGTCAGGCGGAAGTCTATGGCGACAACACATCATATATAATACCTGCACAGCAAACCTTCAGTTTTACTAAAACTAACTTAGGAAATTATCAACGCTTGGTATTTGCAGCAAATGACGATTTTGACCGCTGGAGCTATGAACGACAACGCATGGCAGAAAACACAATTTCTGCCCGCTACGTTTCCCCAGAAGTAGTTGGCTATGAGGATCTTGACCGATATGGATCATGGACCCAGGCAGATGTATATGGCAATGTCTGGATACCAAACAATGTCGGCTCAGACTGGGCGCCTTACCGCGAAGGACATTGGGCATGGATTTCCCCTTGGGGCTGGACCTGGGTAGATCATGAAGAATGGGGCTACGCACCTTTCCACTATGGCCGTTGGGCTTATGTCGAAGGCAGATGGGGCTGGATCCCAGGTCCAATAAATGGTCTCTCAATTTACGCACCAGCGCTTGTTGGATTTTTGGGAGGAATAAACTTTGTGTTTGGAAGCGATGGCATAAGCTGGGTTCCACTTGGATATAATGACGTCTACATACCGCCTTACTCGGTGAGCCAGCAGTATTTTTCCGATATCAACACAGGTGGTACATTTCTGAGAAGCAACCAAGTAAGGAAATACTATAACAGACGCGGTGGAACCATGGTATTTAGCAATCAGAATATTTCAAATGCTGTGACAGCAGTGCCAAGAAACGTTTTCATTCAATCTCAGTCTGTTTCAAAAGCCAGGGTAAGTGTATCTAAAGATGCGCTTTCAAAAGCAGAATTGAGGCAAGACCCAGCTATAGCAGCACCTCAGACAACTAGTGTTAATAGTAATGGGACTAAGCCTACTGTACAAGCTCCTGATCAAGTACTATCGAGAACGGTAGTTGAGAAAAGTCCTAAAACAGCCGCTCCTAAACAGTTGATTGATTTAAAAGGAAGCACGCCGATCCAGAATGAATCAGCTCCTCAAGTAGTAAAACCTACGCCAGCCCCAGAGCAGAAACCTAAACCTTTTACTGTGAAAGATATTTTGCATCCAGGAGGGGGTAAAGAGCCAGATCGACCTCGGCCGCAACCACCTTTAGCTAAAGAACCAGAACCTTCACAGCCTATAACAATTTTTGATAAATCTAAACAGCCAGAACGCATCCAGCAACAACCCATTATTGAGGAACGTAAGCCAGAAGTTAGGGAGCCAGAGCGTGTCATCCAGCAATCTGCACCAGTTCAAAGAGAAGTGATACAACAACCTGAAATAAAACAAATTGAGCGTATTCAACAACCGCCGGTTCGTGAAGAACGTCAACCGGAAGTAAGGCAGCCTGAACGTGTCATCCAGCAGTCTGCACCAGTTCAAAGGGAAGTGATACAACAACCGCCAGTTCGTGAAGAACGTCAGCAGCCACCATCCAACCCGCAAGATAGCCAGTCAGGTGGGAAAAAATCAGACCGTGATAAAAGAAAAGATGATTGACGATATTAGGCCTGTAGCAAAACTGTATCATTTTTTATAAATTAGCTGTAAAGCTGCAATTCTCTAGTTGCAAATTAACTACTCTATTGGCTATTCTGTAGTAACTCCTGTGAAATGAGAATCGATAATGATACCTGAAAAAAAAGCTAATATTATTAACAAAATAGTAGCTCCAATCAAGACTAGCATCAATAACAATGCCCCTGTCACCAAAGTTATTTCGTATGCCAAACCTCATTTGCAAAATAAAAAAACAGTAGCGCTGGTCATTGCCGGCCTAGCAATTATCTTTTTTGCATATCAAAAGTTTGCTCCGAGTTTCGGGGCGCACCCTAATGGGGGCGCACCTACTGTGGGTGTTGCCGAAGTGATTGAACGCGATGTTCAACAATGGCACAGATTTTCCGGAAGGCTGGTTGCAATTGATCAGGTTGAAGTACGCCCCCGTGTTTCTGGAACCATTGAAACCATTCACTTTAAAGATGGTGATCTAGTTAAAAAAGATGACGTCTTGTTTACCATTGATCAACGCCCTTATAATGCAGAAGTTTCGCGTGCCGAAGGAGCCTTAGCATCTGCTCAAGCCCAATATAATCTAGCACAAAACGACCTTAATCGCGGACAACGTTTGATAAAAGACAAGGTTATTCCCCAGCAAGACTATGACCAGCGCCGGAATAGTTATAGCGTAGCTGAAGCCAACCTCAAAAGTGCAAAAGCAGCCCTTGATGCAGTAAAGCTTAATCTTGAATATACCAAAGTCAAAAGCCCTATTGATGGGAAAGTTGGCCGGGCGGAGATCACAGTAGGCAACCTGATTAATGCTGGAGCCCAAGCCCCCATATTGACTACCGTAGTTGCTAACAACCCCATCTATGCGGATTTTGAAGTTGATGACAAAACCTTTCTTCTTTATACCCAGGCTAAAGCTACAGGCATTAATGATGCCAAAAAAATCCCTGTTGAGATGGGCCTGATCGGAGAAACCGATACACCTTATAAAGGCTTTATTGAATCGTTTGATAATCACCTTAACACATCTTCCGGCACTATCCGGGTTCGCGCGGTTTTTAATAACGCAGACGGCATGTTGGTGCCAGGCCTTTTTGCGCACATAAAGCTTGGCAATGCAGGCGCAACCAAAGCATTGCTGATTACAGATCGGGCAATCGGCACTGATCAGTATAAGAAATTTGTGTTCGTAGTCGGCGAAGATAATAAGGCTACTTACCGTGAGATTGAGCCTGCTGGAATGGCCGATGATCTGCGTGTCGTAGACTCTGGTCTTAAGGCCGGTGAAAAAATCATTGTAACCGGATTGCAGCGCGCCCGGCCTGGACAACCAATTACTCCAGAGATAGTTCAAATGGACGCAAAAGATTCTCCGCCTCAACCTGAGAAGAGCAAGCAATGAATATATCCAGATTTTTTATCGATCGCCCAATCTTTGCCGCAGTTCTCTCACTCCTGATTTTTATTGCCGGGCTTATTTCCATCTGGCAACTTCCCATTTCTGAATACCCGGAAGTAGTTCCCCCTTCAATTGTAGTTCGGGCCAATTACCCCGGAGCTAACCCTAAAGTGATTGCAGAAACGGTTGCCGCCCCACTAGAAGAACAAATCAACGGTGTCGAGAATATGCTTTACATGTTTTCTCAAAGCACCTCAGATGGACAAATGGCTTTAACAGTTACCTTCAAAATCAATAGCGACCCTGATAAAGCCCAACAATTGGTACAAAATCGGGTAAATCAGGCTTTGCCTCGCCTCCCAGATATAGTAAGGCAATTCGGTGTAACCACGGTAAAGAGCTCATCCGATCTTACTCTGGTAGTCCACCTGCTTTCGCCGAATAAGCGCTATGACATGCTTTACTTAGCTAACTACGCAACACTTAATATCAAGGATAGTTTAGCGCGGTTGCAGGGAGTGGGCCAAACTTTAATCTTTGGTGGTAGCGACTATGCTATGCGTTTATGGCTTGATCCAGAGAGAATCGCTGCACGGGAGCTATCTGCCAACGATGTAGTAAATGCAATTCGTGAGCAAAATGTTCAGGTAGCAGCCGGTATTATAGGCGCATCCCCAACTCAACCTGGACTAGATCTCCAGCTTTCTATCAATACCCAAGGTCGTCTCCAATCGATAGAAGAATTTGAGAACATCATCATTAAGACTTCCCCTGATGGAGCGGTGACCAGGCTAAAAGATGTCGCGCGTATTGAGATTGGAGCCTCCAATTATGCACTCCGTTCACTTCTAGATAACAAGCCGGCAGTAGCTATTGCGATTTTCCAAGCCCCCGGATCAAATACCATTGAGGTTTCCAATGACGTGCGCGCTACAATGGAAAGACTTAAGCAGGATTTTCCTGAGGATGTGGATTACCAAATCGTCTATGACCCGACCACATTTGTTCGTGATTCGATCAAAGCAGTTATACAGACACTATTAGAAGCCGTGGCTTTGGTGGTATTGGTGGTAATTCTATTCCTCCAAACCTGGCGCGCATCTATTATTCCTTTGCTTGCAGTACCAGTATCAATTATCGGTACTTTTGCCCTGATGCTGCTATTTGGTTTCTCTATCAACACCCTATCACTTTTCGGCCTGGTTCTTTCAATCGGTATAGTTGTGGATGATGCTATTGTCGTTGTCGAAAACGTCAAACGTAATATTGAAGAAGGGCGATCGCCGCGTGACGCTACCTACCAGGCAATGCGAGAGGTTAGCGGCCCAATCATCGCAATTGGCCTTACCTTAATTGCAGTGTTTGTTCCCATCGCCTTCATCAGCGGGCTAACAGGTCAATTCTACCGCCAGTTTGCGCTTACAATTGCTATTTCTACAGTGATCTCTGCTTTTAACTCATTAACTTTGAGTCCAGCTATGGCGGCACTGCTTTTAAAAGCAGATGATGCGCCAAAGGACTGGTTAACCCGCTTCATGGATGCC
>JABDBN010000046.1 GCA_013288625.1 Alphaproteobacteria bacterium
TTTGATTAAGGATTGTATTGTTGATGATGCTCTTTACCGCAGTGGTTTAAGTAATTCGATAGAGGCTGCTGCAAATAAACTAGCCGCAGATATTTTGATGCCTTGGCATTTAGTTAATAAAGCTGTTGATTCAGGGATGAACACTATTGAGGTGCTTGCCAGAGAATTTAATGTTTCGCATAGTGCCATGGCGATTAGGTTAGGTATACCTAATGAATCTTAAAAATCCTCCTTATGCAGAAGTCTTTTAAATGACAAAATTAAAAAGGCGTGCAATTCTATTAGTAAGGTAATCCAATAGGAAAGGCATTGTTTAACTTATCTATTAAGCCAAGACACAATAAAATAATTATTGTCTTAGCTACGATTCTAGCTGTGGCAATTGGCTTTTATTTTTACCATCATAGAGTAGTTAAAGGCACGCCTGCCCCAATTGAAGTGTTTTCAGCTTTAGTTAAAACAGAAGATGTCCCGTTTGAAATCACTGAAGTGGGTAATATTATGGCCAACCAAACTGTGTCAGTTAAATCCCGCATCGATTCTCAAATTACTGGCATATATTTCAAGGATGGCGATAAGGTAGAAGCGGGGCAGATGTTAATGAAACTCGATGATATTACGTTGAAAACACAGCTTGCACAGTTAGAAGCAAATGTCGCCAGGGATCAGGCGCAGCTCGACAATTATAAGAAACAGTATGAGCGAACCTTAAAAGTTTTTCAAACTGGCTTTGAAACCAAACAGAATTTAGATAACGCACAGGGCCTATATGAGGCGCAAATCGCCACTGTGAGCGCAGATAAAGCTGCAGTTGAAAACATGAAAGCTCAGTTCGATTATACGATTATTAACGCACCAATTGCAGGTCGAACCGGTACAATTAGTCTGACTATTGGCAATGACGTTAAAGCCAATGATACTGTGCCCATAGTTATAATTAATCAGATGGATCCTATAAAAGCAAAATATTCTATTTCGCAAAAGTATTTTGATAAGGTTCAAAATGCAATGAAATTAGGTAAAGTAGAAGTAAGGGCTTCGAAGCCTGAATCGAAGGAATCAATTGTTGGTCATTTAGAATATATAGAAAATTCAATTGACCAAAATGATAACTTCGCTGCTTATGCAGTATTTGCCAATAGCGAAGAAAAGCTCTGGCCAGGCATGTACGTCAATCTAATAACTACTCTGGAAACCGAAAAAAATGCTATTACTATTCCGGTGACTGCAATTCAGAACGGCGCTGATAATACACAGTATGTCTATGTTATAGAAGTTGGCAAAGCTAAAAAACGCATAGTCAAAGTATCGCGAGTAGTAAATGATTTTGCAGTGATAGGTGATGGTTTGCATTCAGGGGAAGAAGTTATAACTGATGGGATATTAAGCTTAAGCGATGGTGCAGATGTGAAAGTAGGAGTAAAGCGATAGGTAATTTTATGGGCATTTCAGAATTTTGCATAAGACGACCTGTATTCACTATCCTGCTTATGGTAGCAATTTGCGTTGGAGGTGTCATTGGCTTAATAAAACTATCGGTAAGCGCCTTGCCCAATGTGGACTTTCCAACTATATCGGTCACTGCTAATCTGCCTGGAGCCAGCCCAAAGACCATGGCTGCTTCCGTTGCTACCCCATTGGAAAAGCAGTTTTCTACTATAGCTGGTATATCTTCGATGAGTTCTACAAACTTCCTTGGTTCAACTCAAATAACTATACAGTTTGATCTCGATCGCAACATTGATGCTGCCGCCCTGGATGTACAAACTGCCATATCAGCTGTCATAAGCATTTTACCGAAAGAAATGACATCACCACCTTCCTTTCAAAAAGTTAACCCTGCTGATCAGCCTGTATTTTATATTGCGATTTCATCCGATACCTTACCACTCTCACAGGTCAACGAATATGCCGACACCATGATTGGACAAAGACTCTCCACACTGTCAGGTGTTTCGCAGGTATCAATTTTCGGTACCCAAAAATATGCTATTCGAGTTCAGGCAGATCCAAATAAACTTGCCTCACTTAACTTTGGTCTCGATGATATTTCTAACATCATTACCCTTCTGGCATCCAATGCGCCGTTAGGAGTAATAAGCGGAAGCAAGCAGTTATATTATTTAGATATCGCAGGACAACCTAGTAATGCAGCCGACTTCCAAAAACTCACCGCGTTATGGCGTAATGGTTCTCCAGTGCGGATTGGGGACGTAGCCCAGGTTAAAGATTCTGTAGAAGATACTCGGTCAAAAGGTTTTTTAAATAATAAAGCTGGTATGGTCATTGCTGTGCAGCGCCAGCAAGGGGCAAACACCATCGAAGTGGTGAAAAAAGTTCGAGCACTATTGCCTCAGTTTCAGGCGCAACTTCCACCATCAGTTGTTTTACAACCCCTTTTTGATCGCTCAGTATCTGTACGACAAACCATTGATGATGTCCAGATCACCTTACTCCTTACTATTTCGTTGGTTATATTAGTAATATATATATTTCTCAACAATGTGCGCTCGACAATTATTCCGGCTTTGGCAGTTCCGCTTTCAATTATTGCAACCTATGGTGGCATGTACTTGTTCGGATTTAGTATAAATAACATTTCACTACTCGCTATCACATTGTGTGTTGGGTTGGTAGTAGATGATGCTATTGTCATGCTTGAGAATATTATTCGCCATATGGAAAAAGGTACTCCACCTTTTCAGGCCGCTTTGGAAGGTGCAAAAGAAGTGAGTTTTACAATCATATCAATCTCAATATCTCTGGTTGCGGTTTTTATTCCGGTTCTCTTTATGGGAGGAATTATAGGTAGACTGTTTCGCGAATTTGCAGTAACAATCAGCTTCGCCATATTAGTGTCTGGTGTTATTTCATTAACCTTAACACCGATGCTATGCAGCAGAATAATCAGACCCAATCATAATAAGAATGAGAATTCAATCGGCAGCAGATTTGAAAGGCTATTTCAACGAGCCAAAACCCTATATGAAAAATCGCTAGTAACAGTACTTAAACATCAGTTTATATGGATGATCTCAACAATTATCATTCTGATAATAACTATTTATCTATATATAATAGTACCTAAAGGATTTTTTCCAGTGGAAGATGCAGGATTTATCTTTACGCAAACTGAAGGGGCTCAGGATATTTCTTTTGATTCTATGCTGGATAAACAAAAGCAGGTGGCGGATATTATAGGCAAAGACCCCTCAGTAGATACGGTTTTCCATGCTATAGGCGGTAACCGTGGACCATTAAATACTGGTAGGATCTTTTTTGGCCTGAAGCCTCTGGGTAAGAGGCCTAATATTCAAACAGTGATAATGGAGCTGAAAAAGAAAGTAGCATCAGTTCCTGGCATTAACGTCTATATGCAACCTGTACAAAATTTGCGTATAGGTGGAAAGCTATCAAAGAGCATGTACCAATATACTATGCAATCGAGCAATATTAGTAACCTTTATGACATAGCTGAGAAATTTCGAGCAAACTTGTCTAAGGAAAAAGGTTTCTTAAATGTTACTTCTGATCTGCAGCTAAGCAGTTTGCAGATTAGTTTAAACGTAGATCAAAACCTGGCAGCTCTCAATGGTATCACCTATGACCAAATACGCCAGGCATTATTCACTGCATTCGGCAGCAGACAAGTAGGATCGCTTTATACTCAAAGCAATACTTATCAGATTATCTTTGAAGTATTGCCTGAGCTGCAAACCTCACCGGAAGATCTGAGTTACATATATTTAAAAAACAGTGCTGGCCAGTTAATAAGGCTGGATTCTATTGCGACCTCAGAACGCACGACAGCCCCATTAGCAATCAATCACCAGGATCAATTGCCGGCTGTGAACATATCATTTGATCTTGAACCTGGGTTTTCGCTTAGCCAAGCTATTACACAAATCAATAACCTGGGAAGTCAGATGCATTTGGATAAATCTATTGTGACCAGCTTTCAGGGAAATGCTCAGGTATTCACTTCTTCGGCTGGAGGGCAGAGTTTATTAATCCTGCTTACGATTATAGTTATATATATTATACTTGGCATGTTGTATGAGAGTTTTGCTCACCCGATAACTATCTTATGCGGCATCCCTGCGGCGGGATTCGGCGCCATTCTCATCTTGATGCTACTAGGCAGAGAACTGGACATTATGGGGATAATTGGAATAGTTCTTCTCATCGGTATTGTGAAGAAGAACTCAATTATGATGGTAGATTTTGCAATAGCTAGGAAGAACAAGGGAATGGCTCCAAATGATGCGATATTGGAAGCTTGCCAGTTAAGATTCAGGCCAATAATGATGACAACCATGTCAGCACTTTTTGGTACTTTGCCTATTGCTCTTGCAGTGGGGGCTGGATCAGAATTAAGGCAAACTCTGGGTATTGCAGTCGTAGGCGGATTGCTTACTTCGCAGTTATTAACACTTTTTATCACACCTGTAATTTATCTTTATTTGGAGAGATTTCAGGATAGTATAAAAGCCAGGTATCAAATCAAAGCTGAGGACAAATGAAGCAAATTCAGGCAAGCGATGGTCATAAACTCTATGTTTATACTGCAAAACCTACCGGCGAGATCAAGGGAAGTATAGTTGTGCTTCAGGAAATATTTGGCATCAATCGGCATATTCAAAGCGTGGCAGATAGATTTGCAAATGATGGCTTTCTTGCTGTAGCGCCAGCACTCTTTGATCGAGTCACCCCTGGGATTGAGCTAGGCTATACAGAAGCTGAAATTGCACAGGGAATAAAGTTGCGGCAGCAGCTTTCCTGGGACAAAATATTGCTCGATGTTGAGGCCGCGTATAACTTAGCCAAATCGCAATCAGATAAAGGAGTTGCGATTGTAGGCTACTGTTTTGGAGGGTCAGCAACCTGGAGATCTGCAACTCAACTAAAGCTATTTCAAAAGGCGATTTGCTATTATGGTGGCGAAATCTATACCCATGTCGATGAGCAGCCTAACTGCCCAGTTATCATGCACTTTGGAAACAAGGATACAAGTATTACTGCCCAGCATGTAAAGCTCATAGAGGAGGCTCACCCGGAGATTCAAGTTTATAAGTATGATGCGGGGCATGCCTTTAATCGCGATGGTAGTAGTAACTATGATCAAAAATCTGCTGCTCTTGCCTATCAAAGAACTCTGGAATTTCTAAATAAGGCAACGTGATTAAGGGCTGTGGTTTTTTTAGTGGTACACGCATTTTGCTTCCATTTTTGCAATCGTTTATTATATTATAGAAAGTAAACAGTACGGTAAGTAAGTGGGAAATAATTTTGAATTCGATAAAGTTGTAATTGCGATTGCCCTGGCCATATTCACACTGGTATTCAGTGCTAATCTTGGTGGATTGCTCTATCGTGTAGAGCGCATCCCTGAAAAAAAAAGCTTCACTATAGAAGTTGTCGAGGCGAGTGCTGAGGGTGAAAAACCCAAAGGCATACCAGATGACATAGATATAGGGCAAATTATGGCGGCAGCTAATGCAGATGCCGGAAAACAGATATTTAACCGATGCGCAATTTGTCATACCAGCGGCAAAGGAGAGCCAAATAAGGTAGGCCCTAATCTTTGGGGTATTGTGGGCGCTAAAACCGCTCGTCACATGGCAAAGCGGGGCGCCGATGGCATTGTATGGACATTTGAAGAACTCTATCGTTATCTATATGCGCCCAGGACACGCGTTCCTGGAGCTAAAATGGCATTTCCTGGCCTTAAAAAGGATGAAGAACGCGCAAATGTTATCGCATATCTCAGAACTCTTTCAGATAGTCCACTACCGTTGCCACCTGCAAAGGGAGGGAAATAGTATGCCTGCTGGGGTCAAAAACCAATGGCAGGACACTATTAAGGCCTTTGCGGCCATTGAGGAATTTAATGAAGAAACCATTTATAATCTCCAACAACTCATAAAACAAAACCCAAGCCTGTTGGAAAGTAATGACATCGTATCTGCGCTTAAAAGCCGGTACCCGGAACTCTTTTTGGAAGTGCCAGCTTGCCCAGAGATACCTTCCACTCTGGCGCATACGGCTTTTCTACAAAGCCAGGATTTGAATGATTTTATAGAACAGAGTTTCAATCACATAAAAGATATAGATAAATTTCAGACCGCTCTGATAGAGGAAGAGAAACCTTTCGCTGATATCGTGCTTAAGGGGCCTCAAAATACCGGGGAAGTGGCATTGTTGCAGGCTGCTACTCAGTTCTTGGAACCACAAGAATTTCGCGAAGTTGTAAATTCACGGATTTCTATAGGTAGCACTATAGAAAAGGTGGGTGCAAGCAAGATTCGGGGTGAAGTTACTAAAACCCTCATAGCATTTCATCTTGAATGGATGGCAAAGCAAGATGTACAAAAACCTAAAATCTGCGAGGAACTTGGGAATTTTCTAAGCCAGAGCACTGGACTCTTTGCAGAAGCTCAAAAGGCGCTATCTTCAGAAATACGGCATAATTTCGTCGAAAATACCCAAAGTAATGCTCAAGCGTTACCTGCGCAAAACCAAGAGGAAATGGGGAGAGGCCGCTAGTTTTGCCCTTAATTCACTACTGTTTTTCTTTGTATTAGACTCAAATCTGTTTAAAAACCTTTGAGGATGTGTTATAATGAAGATTGTGTCAATTTTTTCCTGGTGTAATATGCCGCAATCTAAAGAGACTTCTTTCAAAATTGGAGATACCGTAGTTTATCCTTCACATGGGGTAGGTCGTATAACTGGTGAAGAATCTCAAGTTATAGCTGGTATAGACATGAAATTATACGTGATTTCATTCGATAAAGATAAGATGATACTTCGTGTTCCTAAAAATCGTGCGGAAAAGGCCGGTTTGCGCCATTTAAGCTCTACCGTTGAGTTCAAACAGGCACTACAAGCATTACAAGGTAAGGCAAAGGCCGCCAAGGGTATGTGGAGTAAACGCGCTCAGGAATATGAATTGAAAATAAATTCAGGAAATATCGTTGCAATCGCAGAAGTGCTGCGTGATCTCCATCCCAATGTTGATGATCCTAACCGCTCCTATAGCGAGCGCACAATTTATGAAGCCGCAATGGATAGATTAGCCCATGAATTCGCAGCCTCAAGCACAGTTGACTATGAAACAGCTGGAAAGCAGATCCGTGAAATGCTCGATGAGTCTAGGCTCCTGCACCAAGCAGCGGCTTAAGTTAATTCCTTTACAAGTTTTTGCAGGAATGGGCGGTTTTTATATTCCGGATGCGGGATAATTAAATCACCATCCTGGTATTGTTCATCACCGTAAAACAGAATATCAATATCGATAATCCGGGGTGACCAGCGCGGGGCGCTTAGATCTCGCCCTAAGTCACTCTCAATTTGCTTGAGTGTTTTTAAAAGCTCTAAAGGACTAAGGCTGGTTTCTCCGGTTATA
>JABDBN010000047.1 GCA_013288625.1 Alphaproteobacteria bacterium
CTCAGCAATAACTTCGTTCTTTTGATCTGTCGAGTTATCAGACCCAGTGTAGTAAACGGCTACCAAAAATGGCTTTTGGTTTGGAGGAAAAACTATAGCAACATCATTTGAAGCTCCGTTTTCACCTGCACCGGTTTTATCTCCCACTTTCCATTCCGGATTAATCCCAGCACGCAGTTTAGAACCACCAGTTGTACTACCTAGCAACATATTGATAAGTAATTCCCGTGACTTGGGAGAAAGCGAATCTCCAATAAGCACCTTATACATAGAATCCACCATTGCAGATGGCGTAGTGGTATCACGCTCATCTCCTTCGATGTTGGTATTAAGAGTGGTTTCATTGCGATCAAGTCGGGTAACCTTGTCACCTAATGCCCGCATATAGTTTGTAAAGCCTTTTGGCCCATCTATGCTATTAAGCAAGAGGTTTGCCGCAGTGTTATCAGTATACTGGATTGCAGCAGCACTCAAGTCGCCAACTGTCATTCTCCTTTTTCTAAAGTTATTTTTTGTTATAGGCGAATGGTCTAACATATCAATCGCACTGTACCTTATATAACGATCTAACTCTTCTACATCTACGTCGACTCGTGCCAAAACCGCAGCGACCAATAAAAGCTTAAAGGTACTGCACATAGCAAACCGCTCATCAGCTCTATATTCCAATCGCTGGCCATTTTCAGTATTGAGGGCAGCTACTCCAATACGCCCACCTTCTTTGCGTTCCAGATCAGCAATTTGCGCGGCAAATTCCGGAGAAACAAACTTCTTTTTGGCCAAAGCACCGTGTGGCAATACCAATACAAAGCATACTAATGCTAATAATTTCTTCATTTTAAAACTCATATGCAGAAACCTATTTTAATTGATAAACTTTACCTCAGATCAGCGTTTCTGGCAAGAGTGTTTTGGGTTTATACGTTACGTTTGAGTCTTTAAAATAGCTTAGATATCCTTAATTGGGTACATTGACAATTGCTAACTCATCTTTATAATTCATAAGCAAATACTATGTATATTCGGTTAAAAGATGCTCAATAATGATGGAAGGGGAGATAATGCGACTCACAACCGGGAACCCTCATTTACAACAGCCGAACTAGGTTTGTTGCGGGAGGCGCTTGGCGATTCTGCTTACATGCAGTTAATGAACTCGCTTAATGGCATATTTCCCAATCAAGGCGAAACTACGGTTGTTGTAATAACCACTACTATTCAACCTATTAGAGAAAGTGACCCAGCTCCTGTTGAGGAAGACATGTTACAATTGGATGACCTGTTTCCTCATGCTCTGCAGGAATATACTACAGAACCACATGCATTTTTAAGTGAAGCTATGCATTCTGTGCAGAGCTTAACCCAACTTCCATCAAATAATATAATGTATGAAGAAGCAGATATTACTCAGGTAGCTTTGTATGAAAGCACAACTGTAGTTACCTGCCACTGCCTACCTCAGGAATAGGATTTATCTTATAGTTCTTGGTTATCATTAAAATTCACATCGGGACACAAAAGTTCCATATTTGCTTTTTGGTCAGCATTGGCATAATTGTGATAATCATGCTGTAAGTCAGGCGCGCTATCCTTACAAGCAGGGTGTTTTTCATTAAATAAGTACTTTATTACATCTTTATATTCATTATCGCAGCCAGAGTCGCCTATACACTCACTTACAAGATCTGTAAACATTCTATTTAAATTTTCTTGGCTGATAGTTTTTAAACCAATTTCAGCTTCTTGCACACTTAAAAACCACCAACCATTTTTAGCTTCTGGAATATTTTGATCAGACATATTAATCTCGTTTACTAGTTTTAATAAAATCACTTTTCAAAGTGTGAGTGAATTATTTCATAAAAACTGTAAGGTTGCCATAAAAGTTTAAGCTGCATCACGGGGTTGCCTTGTTAGTTCGCAACACTACATTTTTTAATTGCCATAGGCGGACATATTAGTTCCCACCAAGGCCTTTAAATTTAGGTACGAAAAAAAGCATTCAGCTTTTTTTCGAGCGCGTCCTACTGGGTTCAGGGGGGCGCTTGGATTCTTTGAGGCCTTGGTCATCTTAGATATATGGCATTTAAATAAGCCATATTATTGTGATTAATTAATCATTTATTAATAATTACTCACTTAGAATATTTTTAGTTTCAGCATGAATAATTTCAGGTAAGGGATATGACATTAGAAATAGTAAAACAGTTCGAAGAGAAAACAGATACTGAAAGTAAAATGAAAGTAGAATTCGCATTTGAACAAGCAGAACAAAGATTAATATCAACTATAGAGTTTTCAAATACAATAGAAAGCAAGGCAACACAGTTAATATCATATTTTATTGCAGTTTTCCTTATTAAACAACGATTGTAAAGTTCTCCAACTGCAGAGAGCATATGAGATGCTAAAGATAATAATTCCAGTTCCACTATTAATATTATTCATAATAGAGCTCTATCAAAATTATTTTTTAGTAATTGGCTCATGAGGCTTATGAGATTTGGGCGAACTCGATGGCCTAATAACTTTCCTTGAATTAATTACTTTACTCGATTTTGTATAACTAGACTTTCCAGATGTAGTTTTTGTATGGCTCATTGTTATGCATTTTATATGCTCTTGAATTAAGAATATATTTAACAAAATTAGAGTCAATAAATTACAATAATGCGAGTAAGTAGCGCAACTTCAAAACTAGGTTGCCGCGTCGCTTACGCTCCTCGCAATTGACGGCGTCATGGCTCTATTTATAGTAAACGGTAACGGAGATTTGGCGCAGTTAAGAGTAAATTAAGTATACGCAAAAAAAGGTGCCATAAGGCACCTTTTAATGAAAAAACTCAAACAAAAAGAAATTATTAAGTAAGATTCAAAGACGGTAGTGACGCATTTAGTCTTTGACTATTTGTTTTAAACCGAAGTTTAAAACGAAATTATGTCTTTGAAAGGAGGTAATCCAGCCGCAGGTTCCCCTACGGCTACCTTGTTACGACTTCACCCCAGTCATCGATATCACCGTAGAAAGCTGCTTCCTTGCGGTTAGCCCACTTGCTTCAGGCAACATCAACTCCCATGGCGTGACGGGCAGTGTGTACAAGACCCGGGAACGTATTCACCGCAGCATGCTGATCTGCGATTACTAGCGATTCCGACTTCATGCACCCGAGTTGCAGGGTACAATCCGAACTGAGGCGGCTTTTTGGGATTAGCTCTAGGTCACCCATTTGCTTCCCATTGTCACCGCCATTGTAACACGTGTGTAGCCCAGGCCGTAAGGGCCATGCTGACTTGACGTCATCCCCGCCTTCCTCCGGCTTATCACCGGCAGTTTCCTTAGAGTGCCCGGCATTACCCGCTGGTAACTAAGGATGAGGGTTGCGCTCGTTGCGGGACTTAACCCAACATCTCACGACACGAGCTGACGACAGCCATGCAACACCTGTGATGATCCGGCCGAACCGACCAACTAGTCTCCTAGTCGTTTAATCACCATGTCAAGGCCTGGTAAGGTTTTTCGCGTAGCATCGAATTAAACCACATGTTCCACCGCTTGTGCGGGTCCCCGTCAATTCCTTTGAGTTTTAATCTTGCGATCGTACTTCCCAGGCGGAGTGCTTAACGCGTTAGCTGCGACACCAAGAACAAGTCCCGATATCTAGCACTCATCGTTTAGGGCGTGGACTACCAGGGTATCTAATCCTGTTTGCTCCCCACGCTTTCGTGCAACAGCGTCAGTTATCAGCCAGATAGCCGCCTTCGCCACCGGTGTTCCTCCTAATATCTACGAATTTCACTTCTACACTAGGAATTCCGCTATCCCCTCTGATACTCTAGCTACGCAGTATCAAAAGCAATTCTGAAGTTGAGCCTCAGGATTTCACTTCTGACTTACATAGCCGCCTACGCACGCTTTACGCCCAATAATTCCGAGTAACGCTAGCTCCCTTCGTATTACCGCGGCTGCTGGCACGAAGTTAGCCGGAGCTTCTTTTGCAGGTACCGTCATAATCTTCCCTGCCGAAAGGGCTTTACAACCCGAAGGCCTTCATCACCCACGCGGCGTCGCTGGATCAGGCTTTCGCCCATTGTCCAATATTCCCCACTGCTGCCTCCCGTAGGAGTCTGGACCGTGTCTCAGTTCCAGTGTGGCTGTTCGTCCTCTAAGACCAGCTAGAGATCGTAGCCTTGGTAGGCTTTTACCCTACCAACTAGCTAATCCCATATGGGCTCATCCCGGAGCGAAATTCTTTCACCTCTCGGCAATATTCGGTATTAGCAGTCGTTTCCAACTGTTATCCCGAACTCCAGGGCAGATTCCCATATATTACTCACCCGTCTGCCACTAGCAGTAATCTGTATTGCTACAGCACTTGCTCGTTCGACTTGCATGTGTTAAGCACGCCGCCAGCGTTCACTCTGAGCCAGGATCAAACTCTCAAGTTTTGATCATAAGCTTTAAAATAAAGCTCGAAATTTTTGTTTACGTACTACCGTCTTTAAATCTTACCTAATAATTTCAAAAGAACAACAGCAGAACTAGATTCCGCTGCGTGAAGGTTATGTATACACTATTTTCCTGAAGTGTGTCAAATAGATTTTTTACTAAATGCTAACTTTTTTGCAGCACGCCTGTAACCTTTTGTTTTATCAGGATTACTTTGTGTTTAGTTTGTCGGCCATATGTCAACAATAACTATATAATCAATAAAATCGTAAGGTAAGTTTATGAGCGATTTTTTGGGAATTAAGGGACGGCAAAGTAACTTGCTTTAGTCAAGCGCAGGTATATTATAAGCCATCGTATTATATACAGGATTTAGTATGGCATGGATTTATTTAATTATAGCGGGAATATTTGAAACCGGGTTTGCTGTATCCTTAAAATTAATGGATGGGCACAAGAACCTTTTCTGGTCAGTTTTATTTTATATCTCGATTATCAGCAGCTTTTGCTTTTTATCACTGGCGATGAGAGCGATCCCTATAGGCACAGCCTATGCAGTATGGACAGGAATTGGCACGGCAGGTGTTGCCCTGATAGGCTTTTGGTTTTTGCATGAGCCCATGCCTGCTCTTAAAGCAGGCTTTTTATTGATGCTGATTATTTCTATAATCGGGTTAAAATATACAACTCAATAATACAAGTGATAGACTATTCCAGAAACCTAGTGCTACATTAATTCCAGAAATTAACTTATATATGTACTTACATGGGGCATACAAATTCTAGAAAGCCATTGCTATACTGGCTGCTACTTTTCAGTTTTTTTACAATATTCACTAATAATGCAATCGCGCAAGAGGATTTAAAAAACATTACCTTCATGCTACCGATTGATAAGTCTTTAAAGGAAGGAGAACGGTCGGCCCTTTCTGTTAAAGTGCCCGAGAATTTTAAAGCTCTCCAGCCAGTAGGGCAGATTGGGGAAACAGGTATGGCAGAATTCATACCAAATGATGATAAAGATCCTTTTGCATGGACGCAGATACTTACAATAAGCAACATGCCTACAGGAGAAAAAACTTTAGCCAAAGATTTGCTGGCGAGTTTTAAGAAAGGATTTATTGCAGCTGACCCTAATATGAAAGTTATGGAAGAAAGCTACGACGAAAACAGCGGTTATAATATGGGTAAGTTAGTTATGAGTTATACCCCGGGAAAATCTCGTAATGAAATGGTGATAATGCAGTACTACTGCGGAACCCAAGAGTGCTCAGGCATGCAATATGCCATTCTTTTAAAACCAGATGAAGATAAAGCTGCAGCGCTTATAAAAATGCACGGGTTCTTAGACGCAAATAAGGTCGCCACAATTACAAAATTCTAAAGTCCAAAGACTTTTAAGATGAAGTTATATTCTTTGGCGATATCCCGGTAAAGGCCAAACCTTCCAGAAGCGCCGGCATGCCCGGCATCCATGTTGGTTTCAAGCAGCAGGAGGTTCTCATCGGTTTTATATTCCCGTAACTTTGCTACCCATTTAGCTGGCTCCCAGTAAGTTACGCGCGGGTCACTGATCCCTGCACTCACATACATATGGGGATAGTTCTGAGCTTTGACATTGTCATAAGGAGAATAGGATTTAATATAATGATAGAAATCTTTTTCTTTTGGATTGCCCCACTCTTTAAATTCAGGTGGAGTCAAAGGGAGGCTTTCATCAAGCATGGTATTTAAGACATCAACAAAAGGAACATCAGCAACGGCAGCTTTAAACAGATCCGGCCTTTCATTAACCGTAACACCAATAAGCATGCCGCCTGCGCTTCTACCCACGATTACAATGTTGCCCTTGCTGGTATAGTTAGTTTTAATTAGATGCTCAGCCGAAGCGATGAAGTCTTCAAAAGTTCTTTTTTTAGTAAGGAATTTCGCGTTCTCATACCATTCATAACCCATCTCATCACCACCTCTTATGTGAGCAATTGCAAAAACAAACCCACGATCAAGGAGAGGAATTATTTGCGGCTTAAATCCTGCAGGAATACTAACCCCATAAGAACCGTATCCATATAGATATAGGGGATTAGAACCATCGCCTTTAAAAGCAGATTTTTTATATACTAGTGAAATAGGCACTTCAGTACCATCAGGACTAGTAGCAAATATTCTTTGCGATTGGTAAGCATCATGATCAAAGCCGGCAGGCACTTCTTTGACCTTTAGGGTCTTAAGTTGCCTGGCGGCAAAGTCAAATCCATAAGTGGTATCAGGAGTATTAAGTGAAGAGTATTGGATGCGCGCACTCTCGTCATTAAAGTTGGTAAAGACAGAAGAAGCTTGATATGTCGGATCGGGGAAATCTATGGTCTTAGGGGGATGCTGACCAGCAAAGCTAAATATCTTAATTTTAGTAAGCCCACCTTCCTTGCTTTGCACCACATAGTTATCTCTGTACAGATTAAATCGTGTCAAATAGCTTTGAGAGGAGTGGGGGATAATCTCCTGCCAGGCTGCTTGTTCTGGATGGGTGATAAGAGTGGAAACAAATCTAAAGTTCTTTCCTAAATCATTGGTAAGGATATAGAAATTATCTCCATGATGATCAACGTTATACAAATGATGATCCTTGCGCTTGGTGATAAGCTTGGGCGTTAGATCCTCGGCTGTCATATCTATAAACCAAG
>JABDBN010000048.1 GCA_013288625.1 Alphaproteobacteria bacterium
CTAGCCAGTACAAGTACTGCCTTTTTGGTTTGCTGGGTACAAAACACCAGGGACTTGACGATTTGAGCAACTTCGCAGCCAATAGTGGCCGCTGCTTCATTTGCTGTCCTCGTGCTTGAAGGCAACTCTACCACCTTAAACTGAAGGCCTTTTTTAGCCAGAACATCCTGAACACTCTGGGCGCTTTTACTCAACATGACTTTACTCCATTAAGAATTGATGCGCTATAGTACACCAGTAATATTGTTTGTTCAGCTAAAACTTTTGCTTGCATTTATGCCTAAGTAATATTATGTATATAGCCTACTTGTGACCCCTTCGTCTAGCGGTTAGGACATTACCCTTTCACGGTAGTAACACGAGTTCGATTCTCGTAGGGGTCACCAACTCCAGGCATCTCGCCCAGATAGCTCAGTCGGTAGAGCAAAGGACTGAAAATCCTTGTGTCGGTGGTTCGATTCCGCCTCTGGGCACCACTTTCAAGCCTCCCCAAAAGTTTTCTGTGTAATTCCTGTGTAATCGTGCAGAAATACTTCATGACGTATTTTAACATTGCCAAAGCTTATCTCTGACTATTTTACGTTGATCTCCACCGCAATTAACATAGAAAACATTATGAATCCTGAAATTATCTGAACTTTCTACTTTAGCTTTGACCTCTTTATAGGAATCAGAAGTGAAATAAGAAATATAGATGTTTTTATTATTAGTATTTAAAAGCACTCTTAACAAATGTTCATCTCTTTGAAAAGAACAACCAAATACAAAAAAATTTTTCTCTTGCCCTAATAGTTCAAAACAACGCTTAGGATATGGATTGCATTCTATGATAGATTCTTTAAAAATAGCTTTATCAGCCATAATAATCAAAGGATCTTCATCTAAGTGTTCAGAACCTTGCCTTATTTGTACTTTTATTTTTCCTGCTTATGGTAAATACTGCTTCAGGACAAGTGAGAATGAAAGCAGCGGTCGCGGTGGTCACTCTAATGAAAAAACTCAGGATTCTCCCGACCTAGAGACCGTGACCAGCAGTGTGACCACCCCTTCAATTCCGGTCATTCAGGTCGCGAATACTCAAACAGCGTGACCAGAGTGATCAGTATACCATAACACCGGTCACGCATTAAAGCCCAGGTGTTATCTGATGTTAGAGAGAGCGTGATCAGAGTGACTGGTACTTTTATAATTTAATAACTATATATTTATAGGAAAGCTAAGTTCATCTTTAAGAGTCAATTTTTGTGCTGCTATTGATAGGAAGCAAAGATAAAAATAAACGGAAAAAGGCATGTTTAAGTGCGCAATACATCATCGTAAAACTGGCTAACCTATTGACTTTTATGAAAAAATATGGTATACTGAAAGTATAATAGAAAGTGTTTTTATTTGTTAAAACATCTCCTTAAATCCATTGCTGTTCCAGCCAATGACACATCACAACCAATATTTTTAGAAGAGGTAATAATGAATTTCATTCTAATTTTACCATGCATACTTGATACCTTAAGCAAAATTGCTCCCATTGCTAACACATTCATTGCTTGTCTAACCTTGATAAAATCTCAGCCCAAAGTCGAGGTATATTACTTTAACTTCCCAATGCCAAAACGCAATAAAATTAACATCTGTAAGCTGCGGCTAAAATAGACTAATAATATTCAACGCTTAAGAGCAAAGAAGTAAGGGCTGAACAAGATAGATAGGAGCGGTAATGAAATGTTAGACTTAGCAGATTTTATTAAAAAACTAAGACGATATCGAAAATGTGACATTGTCAATATAGGAACCAAATTGCTTTGGAAGGTTTTTCAAAATGGACAATCTTATAAACTAGAGGAAGTTCAAATTATAAATGTATATGCACCAATCTTAATTATATTAGGTATGGCTACCGCTAATGACTTTAGAAAAAATATATTAAATGAAAGCTCATTCTATAAACTTTGTCATGATTTTTTAGAAATAGAGGACTCAATTAATGATCGAAGTTTTATGGATCATGAAAGCGCTCAAATACTAGAATCATTAAAACTTAAGAAAGACAAAGGAATTCCAGATAAATACCTCAATCTAGACTTTATAAGAGAAATTTGTGCGAGGCTATTCGTTTCAAGAATTGCTAGGCAGCAGCACAGTACATCTGGCGTGGGTCTTGATGAATTCTATATAACTTATGATGTGTTGTTACGCTTAAATCAATTTACAACTAATGAAGCATTTAATGATTTTCAATCAATCTTTGATGTGACGCCCCTCCAATTCATGCGGGTTGCTTTTGCGCTATTTACCCTAGGGATTGACTCCAATGGAAGGATTACATTTAATGGGTTAATTTGTGATGATAGTGTAAGAGAGAAATTAAATTATGATATCGATACATGTAAGCTAATTGCATGTAAAATATCTTATGAGGAAATGCTACTTAAAAAGGATTGGTATGACCATGGAATATTAAACACTCCTCGATTGTACCAAAAGTATTATCCTACTCCTTTATATAAAACTCCCTTGATAAAGAGGGGAATAGATAGTGGAATGGATTATTTAATTCCATCTCCTGGACTGTTTATAAGAGCGATTAAAGATAGTATATTTTCTCAGCTCTGTATTAATAAAAAATTATCTGCAAAATTAGGTGAGGCTATTGAAGGCCATATTCTGTACGTTTTAAGAAGTATCTTTGGCGAAGATAATGTTAGTGTAATTCCAAGATCTACGAATTCACGTTCGGCAGATTTCTGTATAGAATTACCAAAGTACATCTTAATTATTGAATGCAAATCTATGATAGGCTCATATAATTCCCTCTCAGTAATGCTACCAGAGGATATCGCTGAAATTTGGTCTCGTTTGTATAACGCTTGTGAGCAATGTTCTATTTCTGCCAAAGAGTATCAAAACAGCTCCAAGACTATCATTCTAATTGTGTTAATAGCTGATCATATTACTGTTGAGGCCGAGCCCTTCCAATACTACGCTGCAAAAAGCAGCATTTTTGAAGATATGGGAATTGGTTACATAAAATTTATTTCATGGCATAAAATGCTAGAAGAGCTATCAATAATCTCTATAGAAAGATTTTTAGACAGATTAGTCAAAAACAAGAAACATACTGCAACTATAGATTCAGCGACTCAAAATTTTGAGGAAGACACTCCTGCTCATAACTATGAGTTCTTGAAAGAGGTTAGTGAACAAATCTGGGCTAATATATTAGCTTGACAAGTGTTCACCAATAACAGCTAAACTACATAGACCTGTATAATCCTTATCAGTTTTTTCAGATTGTTTGCTTCAGCAGTCAATCACGTTAAACCTACCAAAAGGTAAAAGAGAAGCTCAAGCACAGGCAGATTTATACAAGCTCAATTGCCGCATGGCTTTAAAGGAATATTTTCTGAAACTATACTGTAGCTAATTTCAATAAGCGAAAATCACAGACGGCACAGCCATTCGTCCGACCGAATTTTTAGCAAAATTCTGTCGAGTAACTGACCTCGGTTGCCCGAGATCAGTCCTCTAAGAACCGTGCGTGCAGCTTTCACCGCACACGGCTCAAGCCTTTCAACAGCCTCGTTAGAGACCGAGCGGAATTTAGGTAAGCTGCCAGTTTCTCTCATCAAAAAGATTAAGTTGAGATACCACATGATAATGATACAACTTAGCCTCTCCACCTCGCTTTCTATTCACAAAGTAGTTGGTATATTTTGGATCATATAATCTAGCCTTCATCTTAACTTTTATATGGCGTTTAATTGGAGTAAAACTTGCATTAGCAAGATTAACTATCCCCTTAACCCCATCTTCTCTTTTCTGAGTACCAAAGAAGACCCAATTGTCAGAGCCACACCTATGAAAGTATTTATTCCTTATCCACGACATGTTCTTATTATTATGCCTTCTTCTAGTCCACCGGCTTATTCTTCGGTAGATACAATCATCAACATAGGTAAACACGCTTTTAGCAACTGAGTGACGGTAATAATTTACCCAGCCTAATATTTTAGGATTAAGCTGACCTATTAACTCCCATGCAGTTGCTGTTTTATTGGCGTTGACTACACATCTTATCTTCATGAGGAAAGATTTTATGCTTTCCTTAGATGGCTTGATAAATAGTTTGCCCTGGTATTTACGTATATTGAATCCAAGAAAGTTAAAGCCTTTATCAATATGAGTGATTGATGTCTTCTCATTTGATAAAGTTAAACCTCTTTGCTCAAGGAACTCTACTATAATAGGCTTGATATCATTTTCCAGAACCTCTTGGGAATCCCCCGTGATTATAAAGTCATCTGCATAACGAATCATATGGACTTTATGTCGGGTTTTGCCTCTTGCCAGTTTGGTTATTGCTTTCTCCAATCCATCAAGAACCAGATTAGCAAGCACTGGCGAGATAATACCACCCTGAGGAGTTCCTTCAGCTGTTGGGAATAACGTTTGGTCTTCTATATACCCAGCTTTCAACCACTCCCTTAATATCCTCTTATCAATAAGAACATTGTTTAGTAGCCAATCATGGGATATAGAATCAAAACATGATTTAATATCTCCTTCCAAGATCCACTGAGCACAATGTTTACCAGCCAGAACTCTAAAAGCTTGCTCTATAGCATCCGCTGTAGAACGACGCGGACGGAATCCATATGAATTAGAATCAGCCTGCATCTCAGCTATAGGTTCTAGTGCCAGTAAATATAAAGCCTGCATGGCTCTATCGTAGAGCGTTGGTATCCCTAATGGTCGTTTCTTACCATTTGATTTCGGAATATAAACTCTCTTCAAAGGTTGTGCCTTATAGCTTCGTGTCTTTAAGCCCTTAGCTAATTGCAACTTTTTACCGCTGCTTTTATATAGCTTACCATCAACTCCAGCAGTTTTGGCGCCTTGACTGGAAGTTACTCTTTTCACTGACCACAATTTTGCAGCCATTGAATGAGTAAGCAACCACTGTAAAGATTTTACTTTGCCAAAGCGCTTTTGCCGCCTTGCCTTTGCAATACGCATTTGTAGTCTATATACAGCTTTCTCTATTTTCGACCAATCAATGGTCGTCCATATTGAGGCTGCTGAAGATGCACCAATATTAATTGTCATTTGCTTTCCTCCATAATATAAATTCCACAAACTTTCTTGCAACGAAAGACCAGTTGGAAGTGGGCTTATCTGAATCATTACAACTCAGCATTTGCTTTCTCCAACCTCCTTTACCTGCTAATTTATCAATACTCCTCACAGAGTACCTTCTTCCTGTAACAGAAAGAAACTAACAGGCTTACCCCGTTGCCTATTGTTGACCAAGTGGGTTAGGCTCCTTCTATGCACCGGTGGTTTAACGTCTACGTAGTAATGAGTGACACAGCATTACTACCTTACCACGTACCTTTTGGTTCAAGCTTATCAGCATCTTTAGCTTGCTGATTGTCACGATGCTTAAGCGAAGATTTACTTACATTAGCCATACCACTTAATACTAACACCTTACTGCATGATGCTTGCAGCGTTGTATCTCCTCGCGGAGCTTACTCCAGACTCCTTAGAGTCTCAGGTTATATTCTTCCTGAAGCTTTACACAAGATCGTTGCCAATCTTGCATATCCAGGTAGTATACTGATGGTAGAACATCAGGTTATATGTAAAGATATAGTTGACCCTAAAACCAACTCCGGTTAACTTTATAAAACCTTAACGGTTTTCTAAACTTTCCCTTTCGTACTAACGAAGCTCGCGCTCTGCAGTACTTCTTCTTTACTACAACAATCAACAATCGACCTTATTCAAGGGTCGCACCATCACACCAATCGCACGGTACTGTGCTAAGCCGTAAAGTCAGGTAGTGGGCGGGAGTTGGGGCGTGTACACCAGGTGTGCTCCGAAAAATTAAAAGTGTGTACACGGCATGTGCGTTCCTTCCGGTAGCGGCCTACTATATGGGTTGCTACGACGCACACCGCGTGTACACCGAAAACGTAAAAAATAATAATTTAACTTTTATTTAATGAAAGTTCAAATTCACACCGGGCCACCCCCGTAAGTAATAAAGTCATATATTAACTGGCTTACAATCATTCCCCCGTATGCCACCCCGGGGACATTAATATTTTCTACCCGGGCAACACCCGTATTGACAATTACCAAGGCATTACCTGGCTTTTTAACCCTGCACGATACCGTGCGTTTGGTGTGATCAAAATTTCCTTGAAATTTTGCCTATACTCGGCCGTGCCGTCGATGACTAAGCGAGAAAATAATTAGGGATTACTTTTGCCTACATGAGTATATGGTAATATAACGCCCCTCGGCTATGAAGAGATACTTATTTATCTAGCAACATCATGTATGTTTTACAAATCAATATGTTCCTTTAAGTTCTCACAAGCTAATTCGTAAAATCCGTTGCCATTTACTATATAGCTTGCGTCAGTAGCATCTTCACCACATAACTGCTGTATAACTTTAGTGTTGCCATCTAGGAATAGGGTATCACACTCTCCTAGACAGTGAAGAGTGACATCGCCGTATTCGAGAAAATATAAAACTTCAGCCTTTATA
>JABDBN010000049.1 GCA_013288625.1 Alphaproteobacteria bacterium
CTAATATGCTATAACTTTTATAGCGCAATGTCAATATTTTTAGGCACATATAGGACTGCCCTCAAGGGCTGGTTTGAAAGATATTTCGTACATACACATCTTGCAAATTAATCATACATATAAGTATAACCCACCTTAATATCCATTTCATTAACTTTAAATTGTTGCTAGATTGTAATAAGAAGAACCATTTTGGCTATATGGAAAACTCAGTAAGCCTGCATTTTAAGCATAATGACCTCCTGCCAGCCCTGTATGGCGAGAAGAATGCCAATATTGCTTATATAGAAAAGAAACTAAATGTCCAGATCGCTACAAGAGGCAATTTCCTGGCTATCTCTGGTGGCAGCAATGAAGTGGCTGTAGCAGCAGAGCTGCTTGAAACTTTGTACAACAAAGTCGAGCAAGGCCAGGAAAGCATATCCCATGAAGATATTAAGTTTGCGATCCAAAGAATTGATAGCAATACCAATACCCGAACCGGCGACGGGGTTTCCCAAAGCGGGCATGTTTTGCACACGCGTAAAAAGAATATATTTGCCTACACTGAGAATCAGCAAAAGTACCTGGAGCAGCTCAATGAGAAAGACATTGTTTTTGGTATAGGAGTCGCCGGCACAGGCAAGACATACCTGGCAGTTGCTATGGCGGTGACCATGTTTATCGAAAAAAAAATTGAACGCATAATCCTTACGAGACCTGTGGTGGAAGCCGGTGAGAAGCTTGGATTTCTTCCAGGGGATATTCGTGAAAAAGTTGATCCTTACTTGCAACCGCTATATGACGCTCTCTATGAAATGCTGCCTGCTGAAAACGTTGAACGTTATATAGCAACTAAAGAAATTCAGCTCGCACCACTCGCTTTCATGCGCGGCCGAACCTTGAACAAAGCCTTTGTTATCCTTGATGAGGCGCAAAATGCCAGCATCACGCAAATGAAAATGTTTCTCACCCGACTCGGCGTGGGCTCAAAGATGGTAATCACAGGCGACCTTTCTCAAATCGATCTACCCTCGCCGGCACAGTCCGGCCTTATAGATGCCATAGAGAAACTCAAGCATCTCCAGGAAATCGGTATTGTGCGCTTTAATAATACAGATATAGTCAGACATTCATTAATAGGAAAAATTATCGATGCCTACGAGCAAAGCCACTGATGTTCTCCAAATTGATTATGTTACAGAAGATCCACGCTGGAAAATCAAAGGGTTAAAACCCAAAACCCGCAAGGCTGTGCAGGCAACACTACAGCAGCTTGGTTATTTTCAGTCATTACGCCAATGCTCATTAACTATTCTGCTCACCGGCGATAATAAGCTTAAAGAACTTAACAAAGGTTTCCGCAACAAGAACCAGCCTACCAATGTGCTTTCATTCCCTGGCTATAGCCTACAAGAGGGTAATTTTAGTCCTATCCTTGAAAGCGGTGAGAAGTTCCCCTATATTGGAGATGTTGCAGTTAGTTATGATTGTGTATATATTGAAAGTGGGGGACAGGCAAAAGACTTTATGAATCATTATTTACATCTTATTATACACAGTGTATTGCATCTGCTTTATTAGAATTATTGTAAGGTCGGGAATAAGCACTTACAACCATATCAGCAAGCTGAATTAAAATGTCATTTTTAGAATCGCAGAACTTTATATCCTTTATTGTGCCTGTAGGCATTTGTTTTCTTAAATAGGCTTCGCAACTCTTGCGAAAAACTCTACTTCCCTTTCCATCAACCTTAATAACTGCGTTGCTGATGCGATGGGCGCCATCTTTCATCAGGCTCTTAAGGCAATAATTAATAAACAAGTCATCTTTTACCTTTAATTCTGGGCTGTATATAAGCTTCTTTTCTACAACAAATAATCTGATTGTAAAGCATGCCTTCTTAATGGCTTCAAAAAACAAATCACGTTTACGGTTATCGCAAGAGCTAAAGCGGAATTCTCTTTTAAATCCCACTTCTTTTTTAAGGTTGGTGATTATACTGGCTGCTTTTTCTGCGTCCTTAAACGTATCAAATATAATCATACCAATAACAAAGTGCGTTGATGAAGTGGGTTTAAAACCAGTGCAACCACTTTCATCTATTAAAACTAACATATGCTTTGTTCTAGTTTTGCAGGACTATTGTATACGCAGTTCTGATTTTTTCAAGGATTAGGGCAAGCAAAAATTAACCACTGAGTGGTTGATTTTTAACCAGCAGGTGGTTAATTTGCTCGACCTACATTTGCAAGTGAAAGGAGATCACCCCTTGAGTTTTTGCAGCAAAATGTCATTCACAACCTGCGGGTTTGCTTTGCCCTGAGTGACTTTCATAATTTGCCCGACGAAGAAACCGAACAGTTTATCTTTGCCCGATCTAAATTCAGCGACTTTATCCTGATTTTGTTGCAGAATTTCATCTATCGCTTTTTCAATAGCGCCGGTATCAGTAACTTGCTTTAACCCGTGAGATTCGACGATAGTAGCCGGATCTTCTCCGGTTTCAAACATAATCTCGAATACCTGCTTGGCAATCTTACCTGAGATGGTGTTGTCAGTAATCAGTCCAATCAGTTGTGCAAGCTGGTTGGGCTGTACTGGAGAATCTTCGATTTCTTTACCTATCTTGTTTAGTTTGCCAAACAGCTCACCGGTAATCCAGTTAGCTGCAAGCTTGGCATCTACTGCTTCTGCCACTTCTTCAAAATATTTTGCCGTAGTTTTTTCTGCTACCAGTACGGTCGAATCATAAGGAGAAAGCCCGAGCTGTTTGGTATAGCGTTCGATTTTTTGATCAGGCAACTCTGGAAGAGTTTTCTTGATTTGATCGACCATCTCCTGAGTAAAGACCAGCGGCAATAGATCCGGGTCTGGGAAATAACGGTAATCATGGGCTTCTTCCTTGGAGCGCATAGAGCGAGTTTGCCCAGTATTGGCATCAAAAAGGCGGGTTTCCAGAACTACCTCGCTGCCAGACTCCAGTAGGCTTACTTGGCGCTCTGCTTCAAAATCAATTGCGCGCATTAGGTTGCGAATTGAGTTTACATTTTTGACTTCAGCTCGTGTGCCTAGTTTAGCATCTCCAACTTTACGAACTGAAACGTTTGCATCGCAACGCATTGAGCCTTTTTCCATATCGCCATCACAGGTACCTAGGTATCGCAAAATGGCGCGTAACTTTTTCATATATTCGCCAGCTTGCTCACTGCTTCTAATATCGGGTTCGCTAACTATCTCCATAAGTGCGACACCAGCGCGGTTAAGATCGATAAAAGTTTCCGTTGGACTTTGATCATGCAAGCTCTTGCCGGCATCTTGTTCTAAATGTAGCCGGGTGACTCCTATTTCGATACGTTTGCCATCTGGCATATCGATATGGACAACACCTTTGCCCACAATCGGGTTATGAAACTGTGAGATCTGATAGCCCTGTGGCAAATCAGGGTAGAAGTAATTTTTGCGATCGAATACCGACTCCAGATTGATTTGGGCATTTAAACCCAAGCCGGTTTTTATTGCCTGCTCTACGCATTTTTCATTGATTACCGGCAGCATGCCTGGCATGGCTGCATCAATAAACGACACCTGGGTGTTGGGTTCTGCACCAAACTCAGTTGAGCTATCTGAAAATAGCTTAGCATTTGAAACCACCTGGGCATGCACTTCTAATCCAATTACAACTTCCCAGTCACCAGTTATGCCTTTGATTATTTGAGCCACTTTTATACCTTGTAAACAGTTAGATTTGCCTTTGATTAACGGCTATAATTATCATGATTCCAAAGCAAAGTGAACCAGTTTTTGAAAGGCTTTGGCTACTTATTGAGTATATCTCACATAAAAATAGTTTACTCTAAAGTGCAGCAAATCTCCGTCTTCGCGCAGGAGCTTAGCTCCGTGGCGATCCAGTTGCTAGGGTGGAGTTATAAGTTTAAGTGTTGCGTAAACCTTACGACTTACAATTGCTTCACCCCGCAAGAGGGGGTTCGCAACGACGTAAGGGGGGCTATAATTACCACGTTTCAAAAGCAAAGTGAACCAGTTTTTATGTTATACTTGCATTGGCATTAGTATGTAAATGCAGTTATTCTCATTAGCGTCCTGGGCGATTACAGCCCCAGCGCCTGATGATAACGCAACACGCACAGTATCTCCGTCAATAGCACCCAAAGAATCGAGCACATAGCGCGAATTAAAATCAATAGTGATAATTTCGCTGGAGTTATAATTGACAGGCATTTCTTGCACGCCCTTTGAATTCCCATTGATTTCACTGGTTGCTAAAACCGTAAGCTTTGAAGGTTCAATATTAAACTTCACTGCTCGGGTTTTATCATTAGAGATGGAGATCACCAGGTCTATGGAGCGCAGAAGATTTTCCCGCGAGACTTCCATATATTTATCATTGTTCTTAGGAATGACACGCTCATAATCCGGGAATTTTCCGTCTATTAGTTTGGAATAAAAATCAGTGGTGCCAATTTTCAGAGAAATCTTTTTGTCAGAAAGTGAAACCTCAACCTCGCCAACGTAGCTTTCCAGAAGCTTGATAATCTCTCCTACTGCTTTCTTAGGTATAATAACTCCAGCCATCGCTTCGCAACCTTCGGGTAAGAGGGTTTGTGCGCGCGCCAATCTGTGTCCATCGGTAGAAACCGCTCTGAGAACCTGACCACCTTCATCAGAAGTAGCCGGGTGGAGGTAAATCCCATTGAGATAATATCTGGTTTCATCGTTAGAAATCGCATGGCGGGTTTTTGCTAACAAGTTTTTTAAGATTTCCGAATGTATATGAAACTTATTGGTTGCCTTACCTACCTGGAATGAAGGGAACTCTTCGGCTGGTAGAGTCGGCAAGTTAAACTCACTGGTGCCAATAGTGATAAGGCCCAGTGAAGGTTGCTGGGTGGTATCAATGAGCACCGCAGTCTTCTCCGGTGATTTTCTGACAATTTCATAGAATGTAGCTGCTGGCAACGTAATGTTACCGGCCTCCAGTACGGTGCACTTCACGCTATCCGAAATCGATATATCCATATCGGTAGCTTCCAGCTCCAGTGTGCCATCACTTGTCGCGGTGATTTTGACGTTTGATAGTATTGGAATAGCATTCCGTTTTTCTACAACCGACTGTACGTGCTCTAGTATTCTTAACAAGTCATTACGCTTAACTTCAATCTTCATAATCCGATCCAAAATGTGAACTACATGAAAATATAAATAAACTTAAATAACTTGCAATAGTTTTCGGGTTTTATATCTAATGAGCACTTCTAATTTATCCCCACCGTTTGTGAATCCAAAACCATTGCTCGGGGTTTTTTCTAACCCAGCCTTCGATTTCAGAGTTAATTCTTGTGGTGATTGAAATTGCAGTATCATGTGCGGAAATAGTCAAAGGATCATAAAATTCAACTTGATAATGGGCGCCTTTGGTGCGTACTACCCGAGATAGAATAATCTTTGAGCCAAACTTCAAGGCGAGCTTTGCAGGCAGAGTGGTAGTTTTTGCAGAGATGCCAATGAAATCAATATCTTCGCCGTCGTTCACCTTTTGATCGACAAGAAACGCCACTTTAGTCCCATGATGCAATGCTTTATATATCTCGCGTAATCCGGCTACTCCTTTGGGGTAGAGTTTGACCCCGCATCTATTACGCAGAGAATTTATCAGGCGATCAATATAAGGATTGTTCGCTGGCCTGTATATAAAGCTTAAGTTTAGATCTAATTCTTGAGAGATCTTAGAAGCCAATTCAAAGTTGGCGATATGTGCTGCAAGAAATACAACGCCTTGCTTGGGGCTGTTACGATATGGATTTATAAATTTAACCCTGCGTGCGAACTCAGCGCTGGACATTCTTGGCCAGTGAGGCAGCTCACCCGCTATTCGCCCTAAATTGTTCCACATCTGTCGGATAATGCGCTTTTTTTCAGACTCCTGCATTTTAGGAAAACACCTGGTCAGATTATCATATCCTACCTTTGACACTCTGAGTTTGGGGCCTATAATCTCGCCAAACCACCCTGCGATTGCCGAGCTCCAGTCGATAGGCAAAATAAGAAATATAAAATATAAAATATATCCAAAGAACGCTTCAACTATATAGCCAATTTTCCTCAGCTTCCCCTTCTTCATGTCAGGCTGCCTCTGATTTAGCCAGCCAGCTTTCACAGCACTTCCGTGAGATATTGCGAATTTTCGCTATGTAAGATGCTCTTTCAGTCACACTGATTACGCCACGCGCGTCGAGAAGGTTAAAGATATGGCCGGCTTTGAGGCATTGGTCATAAGCAGGTTGTACCAGATTTTTTTCCAAAAGTTTCTCACACTCGCTTTCATGCTCGCTAAAATGCTGCTTGAGTATTATTGTATCGGCGTGCTCGAAATTATATGCAGAGTATTCAATTTCCGTTCTTTTAAAAACTTGCCCGTAGGTAACTCCTTTATCGTTCCATTTTAAATCCCAGACATTATCCACATTTTGCAAGTACATGCAAAGGCGTTCGAGCCCATAGGTCAGTTCACCCGGGAT
>JABDBN010000050.1 GCA_013288625.1 Alphaproteobacteria bacterium
TAGCTTTGAGTATGGAACGTGCGCACCGGCCGACAACTGGGCACCTACTATATTTGCTGCAGGGTCTAATTGAGTACCCTTAATGTCGGCGCTAGCAGCTAATTGTGTACCTGCGATATTTGCAGTACTGGAAATATCAGCAGAAACAATAGTGCCATCAACAATATCGCTGCTTTGAATAGTATTGGTCAGATCTAACTTAGAGTAAGGAACGTGTGCACCTGCAGATAGCTGCGTACCTACTATATTTGCTGCAGGGTCTAATTGACTACCCTTAATGTCGGCGCCAGCAGCAAGCTGGGTTCCTGTAATTCCAGCCGTACTGGAAATATCAGCAGAAACAATAGTTCCATCAACAATATCGCTGCTTTGAATAGTATTGGTCAGATCTAACTTAGAGTAAGGAACGTGCGCACCTGCAGATAGCTGCGTGCCTACTATATTTGCTGCAGGGTCTAATTGAGTACCCATAATATCGGCGCCAGCAGCAAGCTGGGCTCCTGTAATACCAGCAGTACTGGAAATATCAGCAGAAACAATAGTGCCATCAACAATATCGCTGCTTTGAATAGAATTTGATAGATCTAACTTAGAGTAAGGAATGTGCGCGCCAGCTGACAACTGAGCGCCTACGATATTTGCTGCTGCGGCTAATTGAGTACCCGCAATAGCGGCAGTATTGGAAATATCAACGGCAGTAATTGTACCATCAACAATATCGCCGCTTGTAACACTGTTTGCCAGGTTTAACTTTGAGTAAGGAATATTTGCACCAGCCGATAACTGAGTACCTGCTATGTTTGCTCCGGCTGACAGCTGAGTTCCAACAATGTTAGCACCAGCTGACAATTGAGTACCTACTATCTTAGCTCCGGTTGATAGTTGCGTACCTACTATATTTGCCGTAGGGGCAATATCGCTACCTGTGATACTGCTTGCCAAATGCAACTTAGAGTAGGCAATATTGGCGCCTGCTGATAATTGGCCACCTATAATATTTGCTCCAGCTGATAGCTGAGTCCCGGCGATATTTGCGCCAGCAGATAGCTGAGTACCTACTATATTAGTGCATGAGCTGCAATCACTGAGTAATAGAGTAGTAGGGGCATAAGTAAAGGCGGTTGCTGTCATCCCTGGAGAATTACCATGACTAACCATAGAAGGAATTTGTTCTAACAACTTTTCTACTGTGCTGGTGCCGGCAGCATTGATGACATTGTTAAGATTATCATTAGTATCCATACTATAGTCCGAGTTATCAACACCTTGATTTACCAGGTTTTTATTATTTTGTGTTGTAGGGGTGCTCATACAATCCTCCTTATAATGCTATCTGATTATGATTTACTTCAAACTAAATGGGTTAGCTGAAATTTTAACCTTACTTTAATATATCTCAAGTTAGTTAAGTTAGCTAGAATTTTAATTTTATTTTTATAGGCCCAGTATTCTGCTGGAATTTTCTTGATTTTTACACATAACCGCATGTTTTATGCCAAGCGCACCCTCTAATTAGGCCACTTTATTACCACCCACTTGGTGAGTTGCCCGATGTTGCGCCGGTTCTGACCATTCAGATTAAGGAGACACACTATTTCCCATTATCTAAAAAGGAAGGAAATCATTGATTGCTTAAATAAAACGCAATATAAATTTGTTATAGACCAGGAGTTGGCATGTATAAATTTATCAAAGATAACATCGTTCTAATGCTTGGAATAAGCCTGCCGATACTGTTGGTAGCATTTTTTATAGTCGCTAGCGCCTTGCCCAAGTACTTGGTAGCAGACCCGAAATATGATTTCCTTTTCTCGGATGAAAGATACAGCTACGTTGAATTCCAAGTCCAACAGCAGAAACTTTATATGAAGATCGACCCTATGCGCTATCAATATCAAAAGTCGCTGCCGCATCTTTTTCGCTATGTGGCATCTACGGGAAAGGTTCAGGAAATCACTTTCCAGGCCCCAGATATGTCTAAGTACCAAACGCTGGAAGGGAACACTAATAGAAATGGCATTAATACTAATATTGTTATCTCTGTCGATCCTACCAAACTTCCTTCTCAGGGACAGGCCCAGGATACTTCTAAAATCGTTTCGGAAATTAATAAGAACAATAATACCACCCCATTTATAATTCCAGTAGCCGAAGTAGCAGGGCTAACTATTAATAATGCACCTCTTGCACCTGATGGCTATCAATTTTCTAACGGCAGTTTCAATTATAATGGAGACGGACTGCTGTTTTTTGGAGTAGGAGGTTCTTATAAAACCCCAGGCCCAGTTATTGGCAAAAGTGGAAAAAACATATCTATTCCCTATAACGGTACGCGTGAAGACTACTCATACTCTTTGAATTTTATCGGATGGATTATTCCATGATCTCAAAAGAAAAAGCCATGACCGAGATTCTAGCTTTGGTAGAGGCTCACAATATTAGCCTTGAAGAATTGACATCTGCTTTGAGCCGCCGAGAAATCGAAGCTAATAAAGGAGATGCCTTTACCCTGACTCGTGTATTTTCGTACCTGGGAGGCATTTTTATTTTGGCAGGACTTAGCACATACATTGGGCTTTCATGGGGAAAGCTCAATTCTGCAGCTCGCATTATAATTACGCTCGGACCAGGTATTATATGCCTCATCATTGCCTTTACTATGGCACTTCAGACTGTGCGGAGAAGCAGTGTAGCAATACTGGTGATTTTATCCGCCATTTTTCAATCAACAGGGTTATTCGTAGCCGTCTATGAATTTTCTAATGGCGGCGGTGATATACGAGTAGCGGCCTTTATTATTTTCGCCGTGCTTGCTATACAATACGGACTCATCTTCGCAAAAGTAAAGCGCACGTCCTTTTTGTTTTTTGCAGTCTATTTCGCTTTCGGGTCTTTCACAAGCTTGTGTAGCGTCCTAAATATTCCATACAAATTGATTGAATTCATTTGTGGGTCAAGCTTACTTGCCCTCAGTTATGGCTTACAAAGAACGCCTTATAACAGCATTTGTGGGTTTGGATACTTTGTCGGCAGCATTATATTACTATGGTTGGGCTTTGATCTTCTTTGGCATAGTTGGGTAGAAATTCTTTATATTGCCATAGCTTCCTTTATGCTCTATGCAAGCACCATTGTGGGTAGCCGCTCTATGCTGGTTACCTCTGCAATCGCATTGTTTTCCTATATCAGTTACTTTACCAGCCAGCATTTTATGGACTCGATGGGTTGGCCGATATGTTTAATAATATTGGGAATAGTCTTCTTCGGAATTGGGAATTTGGCATTGAGGCTCAACAAGAAATTAGCGCATCACGACTCAATTCATTAATGACTGTTCTAACTCTCCATTTATCTACTTACTTTCATGCTTCTAGCATTATTCCCATCGCTAAAATCATCGGCACAACCTGGCAATTTAATAAATCCTTAACCGTTTTGTAATATTAAATTAATAATCCGATGTTATCATTACGGATTAAAGACTAACCCAACCGGAATGAAGTGACTTATATGAGCGTTCAGAATAAATACAATCCAGCATTTTCGAAGTACACACAAACTATTGTTGACTTCAATGGAAAGTGGCCCTGGACAAATATTATGCGCACAAAAACGCTGGGTGATAAGCAGGAAAAGTCGCTTTTTGGAAATTTAGATCAACAAACTATTTTTGAATTATCTAACCTCTCAGACATTGCACTAATAATAAGCAAGCATTCTGATATTCATGTTACTTCTTTAGAAATCAATCATGAACAACGCAACTTTTATATTTACATCAAAGATGACAAAGATATACAAGTAAAACTGCAAATAGAGGACATCGAATTAAAGCAGGAAACTTCTGCTACTGCCCTCATGACCATTTATGGCAAGATTGGTGATATCAATCTTGATATACCTATTACTATCAGAAATAAAGATGATGAGCATATTGTTGTAGATTCGACATCCGAATATCTTAGGGCGAGACTTTCTCAAGAAGAAAAGTTACCTTTAAAAAGTTTGTATTGTACCCAGAGTACAGAAGGCTGGGGCGAATCACATCATAAAATCTATATTAAGGATAATGCAGGTGATGCTATTTGCGTAAGATACTCAGAACTCTTGCTTGCAAAGAATGCAGTTGAAGCAATTAAACCACTCTTATGCCATTTTAGAGATGACTTTAATATGATTGGCTCGCTGGATAAATGCGAAATTCTCTTATTAGGAAGGCAAAGCGGATTAATAAATAGCATCTCATTCGACCCCCAGAAAGTGGCAAACTATCATTACAAGCATGATTCATTTTGGGTAAAGATATCTAAGTCCTTAGGCTTTACAGAACCTCATGCAGATTATTGCGTGATGGCAACTGTTGACAATCAAGAAAGATGCTTTGAGATTCAAGGTAAGAACGTTGATATCAAAACTGAATTCAGTAAAAATAAGCTCTTTTACGAGACCACAACTAAAGCCGAATATATAGGCGTAACCACTGATACATCACAACCTTTAAAAATGTCTTTGGGAACAGTATCTTATGGAAATTCTGTACACCGTACTATCACTGATAAAACCGACGACAATATATTGAAGGTCGTATTGATAGCAGGTAAGGATATAGTTCTTACCCCCAATATAAAAGCCTTATCAAGCCTTCCATCCCACTTGTTACTTGAGTACAGTAGCACATCCACTCTAATTAGTGATATCTTAGTAACTTTAAATGGCAGAATAAATGATACTACTAAAATTATAATTTTAGCACATGGCAACAATGTGAATAGTGGCGAACATGTCACAAGTATGTTTGGACCGCTTGATGAATGCGAAAGTTCAAGCACTGGCGGGACTGGCATAGAAGATGCCTGCCCATCAACGAGAACTTCTTATATATTCGAATTACTTAGTAGCCTCACAAAAACCCCGCTTCATATAAATTTTATCTCATGTTTTGGTGGTGCAGCAAGTGCAGATATAACTTTTTTAAACAAAGGCTCCACTTTAATAACTTACGCAAGTTCTGATACGGTTTCACAAGTGGCTGCTAACAATTGGATAGTAGAAAAACTTTTAACCGAAGAGCTGGGGGTCCAAAACTCAGCCCAATTATTTATTAATCAGATGCGATTATTCACTGAGGTTGCAACCTATACCAAACACCTTGGAGACAAAGGAACTTTTAGCTATCAGTATAATCCTGAACATCAGGCAGATTTAAGAGCACTCCAGGAAGACTTTGTCTCAAGGATGCATAAAGAAGCTGACGCTTCCATGGAGCTGAATTTAAACTTGAACCCACTTTCTGTGGAAGAGCTAAATCGTAAGGCAAAGTTACATTTTGATTATCTCAGACTTTTATCTCATTTTCACAAGGATTATGCCGGCTTAGCAGGATATTTACAAGACCCAAAAAATAAGAATTTTATTCAAAAAGTATGGTTGGATGAAATGTCAGGTAAGCCCACATTAGTTAAGCTACCTCTAGATTTGACACTTAATGATAAAATTTTCAATTTGTTAGAAGGAATAGGCGTTGATTTTAGCGCGAATAATAACCCTTGGTCTTGGAGTGCCTTGACATATGTATTGTATGCAATTAGTCACTTAAAATTAAAGGGCTTATTTAACGTCGCTACAAAATTAATTGCATTGGATAAGTCACTTAATAATGAAGTATTGGTGCCGAAATCCCTTGTCGATGAAGAACCCATTCTTACTAAGAAAACCCATTTAACCATGGTCACTGATAAAGGTCTATTAACGCAAATAGCAAATAAGTACTTAGAAAACCATACTAAATTCTCGCCGGATGAACTAAGTCATATTGCAAAAGTAGCTGAAGTTGATACAGCAAGCTTGTCAGAGTTATTCATTTATGCGAATAAATGTGAAATGTGTGTGGAACTGGCTGAGCCACCTTCTCACACCAATACCATAAGCTCTTGGCTTGGTTATTATGGTTATAGCGATTACATTACTGATTGCGCCAGTTGGTAACAATTAAATTACTATGTAAATATTGCCTTACCATTTGTAATAGTTGTAAATTAAATCTAATGCAGCAAAACAAGTGAGGCAAAGATGCGTGAGGTTCATGAAGGTCTTCCCCTAGCAGAAGATGCTTCTGCTTTTTTAAAAGATGTTATTGCAGATGCAAGCAGCCGTGCAGGAAATAGGGATAATCAAACACCGAGAGTAGGATTTTCTCCTATTTTTATAAGTTATAATATAACTTCATTTAGGAAGAGCCAAGCTCTTGAAAAATTCCTATTATTGTTGAACGATGGAAGCTCAACTCTACGACATCCTTGGTATAGGACAGGAATAGAAGGCATGTGCGCTGAGCGCTTAACGAGTTTTCAGGGGATTGTTCAAAGCTGCCAAAACTACATTCGCGACCTAGATAGCATTTTAAGCGAAAAACAATTGATTATTAAGCCAGCTACTTATGAGCCTATTAAGGCTTTCATAAGCAAAT
>JABDBN010000051.1 GCA_013288625.1 Alphaproteobacteria bacterium
TAATAGAGGTTCAATCATTAACTCCCTATCTTCTGACCCGGCTTCCCGAAATAACAACTCAATCACTCGCATAGAAACTACTAGCGGAGCAGTCCGTTCTTGACTATGATCAAATGCGGCCAGTGCACCCTGAACAAGCATATCACTTTTTGCATCCGGGGCTATCTCCTTCAATAGCAACTCAACAATTTCAACATGGCCATTGCACACAGCCCAGTAAAATGCACTAAACTTACCTTTACCTTTGAGCATTGCCTGCTTATCCTCAGGATTAACCTCTTGCAGCAGTAACTTCACTATTTGTGTGAAGCCATCCATTGCACACCATTGAAATATCAAAAAATCCTGTTGTTTAATAAGAGACTGTTTGAATTCTTGAGTCAGTTCTCTATATAATGGTTCAAAATGTTTTATGTTCTCAGGAGCTAGCGCCCAGGTAAATACTTTTTCCCACTTAAACTGAATCATCGCTTGTTTATTTTCTTGGCTAACTACTCTAAGAATAAACTCAACCATTTTGTTGTGCTTACACTTTATAGCCCAATAAAAGGGCGCAAAATTATTATGACAAAGCAGCTCCTTCCTTCTTTTAATTGAGGCTGCCTTTAACATCGCATGCAATATCCTGCCCTGATTGGCAGCAGCAACATTTACGATAATATCTGGTGAGATATTATCCATAAGCATTTGTTTGTCACTACGAGTCTCAAAACTATTAATCAGGCTTTGAACCCTGTCTAAATCACTAGCTTTCGCAACTGCCTCAAACTCTTTGACAATTTCTCCCAATAAAATATTAAATACATCTTTATAACCATTAGCTCTAGCTTTATAGAGCGCAGCTATACCCTCCGTCTGTATCGTTTCAAACCTGCGTTTTGGGTCTACATTTTGCAATAATTGTTGTACATTTTGTAATTGACCATTTTCCGCGGCCTGAGTAAGTGGTGTACTTAAAGACTCTTGCATATCGGCTTTCATAATTAATATCCAGAATTAGAGTTATTTTGCGCATTTATATCACAATATTATTATAAAGTCATTAGGGGATATATTTATTTATGTATGAAGTATATAATCTCTGATTAAAAAATTCGCTGGTGCTTTTAGCGCATTTGCGATAAAATTTCGTCTCAAAAAAAATTTTATTTCTAAGGAATATTACAATTATGATCGGACATTGGGTAGGCTGCCTTGCTGAGGTAGCTATAAAGGTAAATATTTGTAGTAACTTATCTCCAACGTACAAAGATCTCTGCAAAAGCAGTACGGTTTTTGTCCATGAGCTCTTTGTTGAACCGTTAACTAATGCGCTATTTTTTATGGCGGTTAAGAACATGATCAATCATAAACCTGGTGACGTTCCAGAAAACCCACAGGCCAACCCCTGGATAAGTTTATTCACAGGAGCAGTAGCATCGCTTTATCTTGGAGAAGTAACTTGGTTAATTCCTGAAGGTTTAAAACCCCAGTTTTTTGTAGATTATGAACCTGTGATTGAAGCTGTACTTAGCTTACCAGGAAACTATGTTGGAGAAGCTTTCTATGAGAACATCGGCCATAATAGTAATCTAGCAACTGTAGGTACACTTTGTGTTTTAGTAGGTTATAAAGTGTATAGCAACATTTACTTACAAGAAGTACAAACCGAAGCTTATGACTTCTCCTGGAATAACAACACTTGCCTAATTACTGATGAGAACCAGGCATCAACGCTGTAGAAATTTTATACTTCTGTTGCCGCAGGGGACTCTTCGACCAACGATGTGACTGAATGCCACATGTCTGATGCGGAGTGCCACATGTCTGATGCGGAGTGCCACATGTCTGATGCGGAGTGCCACATGTCTGATGCGGTATCATAAACAGCCTTTACTGCTCCTCCAACTGCCATATAAGTTTCATAGGCTTTTACCGCCACTTTTATTGTAGTCGTCATACCATGTTTTCGCGCATAAATATAGCCTTTGGCTTTATTGTCATAAAAGCTCGATACTGACAGCTCTAAATTCTCAAAGCCCATTTGTTCGTTGCTAAGGTAGTCAACAAAGTCTCCCTTAAAACCTGCGGCATGATATACATCGAGCATAAAATCTACACAGTTATGGGATGTCTGCTGATAGTTGCATTTATTTTGGCGCCCTGTTGCGCAATCTTTAAAGGTTTCTTCTAAGAAAGTTAATACATTGTTCGCTTGTTCATCGTTTAAATGAAATATCACTTGTGTATCACGCGCCCCAGTTCTTTCTTCAACAAGCCCTCGTGGATATAAGCCCAAGGTTTTATCGTATGCAGATCCATGATTACATGAATCGCAAGCAAACCTAAAACTTCCATGTCCTGCATCCAGAAATAATTTAAGTAAATTATGAGGGTTTTCTCCCGTTAACTCCGCATAAACCTCAGCGGCATTTGCGTTCTTTAGGGTTTCGATCGAACCATCATTTAGTTTAACCATAGTATTGACACTATTCTGCACCACCGTTAAAGGCGAAGCATCAACTTTAGTTTTTAAAGATGAAATTATATCGGGCTTAACACTATATTTATTTATTAAATCCAAAAGATCTGAGTTTTTATTTTCATAAGCATAAGTCACAAGAATGTCATGTAATTGGAAATTCACACCTTTTTCCATAAAGATCTTTATAAAATCTATCCTACCATTCTGTAGGGCCAGTCCTTGCGCATAATCACTAATTTTACCACCCTTTTCAACCAGATACTCTACCAGTTCTATTTGTCCAGTTTTTACAGCAACTTCAACGGAATCATCATTAATCTTTCCACCTTTTTCGAATAGATATTTTACAAGTTCCAGATTGCCTTTTTCTGCGGCAACTTTAATGGAATCATCACTAATCTTTCCACCTTTTTCAATTAGATATTCTACCATATCTCTATGCTCATATCTCGCAGCAACTTTTATTGAATAATCATTAATCTTTCCACTTTTACCGAACAGATACTTTACTATTTCCAGATTGCCCCTCATAGCGGCCACTTCCATAGAATACTCATCAGTCTTACCACCATTTTCTAACAGAAACTTTACCACTTCTAAGTGGTCATTACCTATGGCATTCTCCACAGCCCCTGCGCTTATTTTTCCACCCTTATCTACCAGTAATTTTACTACCTCCAGATGCCCATTTTCAGCTGCGATTTCTATTACGCTATCAGCAATAACACCAGCATTTGCTTTCAGACACTTAGTCACTTCTGTATGAGCATCCCTTTGTTGCAAAGCAATTTCTAAGCAGTCCATCATATTTCTATTTATCTATGTTGATTTAACAAATAGTAACATATTATATAATAAATTACTATAAATATCAGATATGAATAGAAAAACTTAATATTTCTGTAATAATAATGGCGATTAATATAATAACCTCTTTATCCCTGCCACAACTTAGGGCGGAGCTTATGAGAGATTTCAGGGTACTTATTATCCATAAACCGCAGCGCAGCTTTATAGTCGCAGGTTATCTTAAGGGTGGCGGTTTCCGGCATGATTTGCATATCCCCAAGGTATACCATCTCACCTGGCTTAAGTGTAACTTGCAGCTCCTTATGCCGTGCAGGCTGCCTCACTGTGGTTTGAATATCGAGGTCAGTGAAGAAACTGTATTCAACTTCCCGGATTCTATATGTACCAGGCTTTAGCAGCACGACATCATACTGGGGCATATGTTGTTTCTCTTGCGTAGGGTCAGCAAATAAATCCGCACTATCGGTGAATATAAAACTATCTGTGTACTTCATGGGATTTTTCAGCTGTCCCAGAATAAATATACCGTTGCCGTCTGTGATATAGATTTGTCCGCCAACCTTAATATCTTTACGCTTGGGTTCATTACCGCTTAAAAGCTCAAAGGCGATTTTAAATAACTGTGGCAGCGATAAATTAAACGCTCCGAAGGAAGCTATGTTATAAACCTTTACCACAACAATGGCTTTATTTGTTTCGTCAGGATTTTCACCATTATAAATATAGCCGCGATCTTGTGGCGCACAGGAAACCAAAAGAAAACCTAATAGCACCATGCAAATGAATTTATTTTTCATTGCGGCTCCTGGTCATAAGTACCGTTACCTGATTCGGGTAGTCAAATACCGCACCGGTTAGCAAATCAACATAACCGCCAATTCTGGTGACCACATTGCCCATGTCTTTGTAAAAGCTTTCATTGATGCTTTGCGGAATAATCTCAAAAGTGGGTTTATAACCCGACTTGGTGCAGGTAACATTGAAGTTGCCTTGTCCTCGTCTGAGTTCAATCGTCTTAGGAGTATTGAGTTTATACTCAGCCTCTTCATCAGGCTTAATGATACAGGTGGCGTTTTCAATGAGATTATAGGTTTTGCTATCCATGGCTCTTAAGGTGAATTTTTGGTGCAAACCTGAAGTCCCGGTTGTGCAAGCGGTGAATAGTAGAGCTAATAAGAGTGCAACTATAGTTCTCGCAAACATAAGTTTCCTACAGCAATTGGATTGCTAAATCACACCGCAATTATACAGCTTATCAGTCAATTCACAATTATATATTTTTAGTTAGTTATTTGCTTCTTCATTATTTGCGAAACTTTTTGATCGTTAGCTTTATGGGACTTAGATAAACCCTCAATAGCACCCAGCCTATTATCAAAACTATGGTGCTGATTCATCTTCACCACCCCTTCAATTTTATCGACTTTAAACCTGAGACCAACAATACCTTGCGCAGCAGCGACAATGTATTCCTCTGGTGCATCCGATACTCTCCAAGGGATTTGCTGATCACTTTCCATTTCATTAGTTAATTCCTCAACATGCTTCATTATCCATTCTTTAGAATCCTGATAGACGATTGACCCTGAACAATGAATAGCCTCATAATTCCAAGTGGGCACAACGCGGCCGTCGATCTTTTTAGTAGGGTACCAACCGGGATGTATATAAGCATGGGCTCCCTGAAATATTACAAGTGATTTATTGCCAGGCAATGCGTGCTGCCATAATTGATTAGTACGTGAGACATGTCCTTCAAGCACAATATCCTCACCTTCAATCTTAACCAAAAAAGGTATCTGGGTAGATACCAACTGGTCTTGCGCAGATATCACCAAAGCGGCAAGTCTGATTTGGCGCATGGTTTCAATAAGCTCATCGGTATCATTCTGGCGGAATTGCTTGGGGATATACATAACTATGATCCTGGGTTGCCGGTTTGCTTAATACGCATAGCATATTTTTCCATAACTTTGGCCAGACTACTTTCAAGGTTGATATCAAGGCTATTAGCCAGACAGATGAGAGAAAACAAGGCATCCCCAAGTTCCGCTTCTAAGGCCTCAGTTTTAATAATATTCAGATCTTTGCCATAGTTAGTGATGTGTAAAAACTCCTTTGCAATTTCTCCAAGCTCCGAGCTTAGATCTAAAAGACGAAAGAGAGGGCTTGCTTCAATATTATTATCCTGGCAAAAAGTGGAAACAGCTTTTTGAGTATTTTGCATTTGGCTAACCTAGTAATTACATTTTATTGCATCCAATGCTATTGATCATCAATATCATATTTTTTGCAAGGCCTAAAAGAATTCCAAGCGCGCCCTCAGCCCCAATTGGGCGCGCTCAGAAAAAAGCTGAAAGCTTTTTTCTGTACCTATATTTAAAGGCCTTGCAAGTAATGTGAAAGTGAGTTTGTTGCACTACTTGTTTGTGGCTTCACATAAGAAATAAGAACTTTAGGAGCTTAATCAGTC
>JABDBN010000052.1 GCA_013288625.1 Alphaproteobacteria bacterium
ATTACAGACTAGTATTAATGCTTTTAAAGCAAATGGAAACTAACCTAATTTAAGCTGAGGCTTGCTGGTATCGATACGCCGGAGATCAGTCAAAAGTGTTGGTGGTGCTCGTTAGCTTTTTCCCAATTTTGCTTGAATGTCCTATCGTACTGCGTAATAATACATATCTAAGTTCTATTGAGACGATATCATGAAACAAATTATTCATCAATTAGAGCAATCGCTTTTTGATCCTGCTACAAGACACTCGGCTTTAGAGTTAAATAAACTTATTGCAGATGAATTCTCTGAGGTTGGCAGCAACGGTAGGGTTTATACTAAGAAGTACGTACTTGAGCACCTACCATATGAAGCACAAAGAAACTTTGTTATTGATGATTTTAAGGTTATGGAGCTATCGCAAGATGTTATGCTTGCTACTTACATTATGACAGCTGATTCAATACAATCCTTAAGATCCTCGATCTGGAAGAGATATGGTGATGATTGGCAGATGGTGTTTCATCAAGGGACGAAGTGTGCCGGTTAATATGGATAATCAAAGTGATATTAGGCAGATATGATAAAACTAACCGATTACATAACTGATCCTGTGAAGGAGCTGGCTGATTTGCAGCCTTGGATGGCTACTAGCCAGGCAAACAAAATAGTATCTTCTATGATGGGGCAGCTGTCTAGTGATTTTGTTATTAGCAACGGTAATGCTATTCACAGAACTGCCATTATTGAGAAAGGTGTGACTTTGAAGTCACCATGTATAATTGGAGCTAATTGCTTTGTTGCGGCTAATGCTTACTTAAGAGGCGGAGTATGGCTCGATGAAAGCGTTATCATCGGCCCGTCATGCGAAATTAAATCATCTTTTATTTTCAGCGGAAGCAAGGCTGCGCATTTTAATTTCATTGGGGATTCTATAGTGGGGAGAGATGTTAACATCGAAGCCGGTGCCATTGTTGCCAATTATAGAAACGAATTTGATAATAAAGAGATTATCTGCATTATTAATGCAGATAGAACCAATACAGGTGTACAAAAATTTGGGTCACTCATAGGCGATCAATCTAAAATAGGTGCCAATGCGGTTTTAGTTCCCGGTACTATTTTACAGCCTAATACTATTGTACATAGACTGTCTTTAGTAGATCAGACTATTTAAAAAATTAATTTGTTTCAAATCTCTTAGAATTATGGCTATAGGAAGTTGTTTATATCTTTGGTTAGGCATAAAAGCACTCTTGTTGTTGTAATATGTTTAATATGAATTTAAAAGTATAGTGGTTCTTTCTCATTGTCGAACCATAACTGAAAATGTAGTCAATATGTTTGATCAATACCTTCGTCGTCTCATTGACCCTCCTCTGGACATTATAGGGAAGCGGGTTGCCGCTTATGGAATCACGGCAAACATCATTACCATTATAGGTTTTGTCTTAGGACTTATAGCGCTTGTTCTGATCAGCTTTAAGCAATATAATGCTGCTATATTCTTCATTTGTCTAAATCGCCTTTTTGATGGCATCGACGGTGCTGTTGCCCGTCACAGCAAATTAACAGATTTCGGTGGATTTTTAGATATCGTCTGTGATTTTATTATCTATTCAGGTGTGGTATTTGCCTTTGCTCTCGGTCATCCCAATAGCCATCTCTATGCCGCATTTCTGATTTTTAGCTTCATTGGACCGATATCATCATTTCTCGCCTATGCGACTATCGCTGCAAAGAAACAAATCTCTTCTACGCGACGTGGTAAAAAATCATTTTATTATTTGGGAGGAATATGCGAGGGAACAGAAACAACAATAGTATTGCTGTTGTTTTGCATTATCCCAGAGTATTTTAATGTTATCTGCCTTATCTATGGGGTTATGTGTTGGTTAACAACTGTAGGAAGAGTCTATAGTGCATGGAATGATTTTGGCAGGTCACCCCAGCTACCTTGAACGGTGCTGGATAAATCGTTTATAGATAACCGGCAGTAGCGCTAAAATCCCCAGACCAGTCAGTGCGATAAGGATTTTTGGATCAAGAATCAGATTCGGTGTAATATCAGGTTTTTGAATTACATCATGCAGGGCGACTCCTATGGATACATAGACAAATGATCCTGGTACAATTCCAATAAGTGTTCCTAGAAAAAACGTTCTAAATGGAATTTGTAAAAACGCAGCGACCAAATTGATGGCAAAGAATGAGAAAAGTGGGATCAATCTCAAGGTTAAGAGATAATAAAATGCATTCTCCTGAAAGCCATGTTGCATTTTCTTTACCCATACTCCAGCCTTTTGGGCGATTAGCTCTTTTGAAGCCATTCGCGCACTTAAAAAGAGGATACTGCCACCAAAGGTAGCAGAGATAACCACGAGCATGGTTCCTAGCCATTGCCCCCAGAGAAAACCTCCTATAATTGTCATTAAGGAGGCTGCAGGCAGAGAGAGTCCAACAACCACAATATAGATTCCCGAGTAAGCCAATATGGATAAAGCTCTATGTTCTTCAATCTGAATTTCCAACATATGCTGATGGGCTTTAAGTTTCTCAAAGTTGAGGTAATGCTGCACGTCCAGAAGCCAAGCTGAAATGGATAAAGCTATTATTATTATGATTGGAAGATATGGTTTGAGTCGTTTCATCGAGTCAAGCACATGATGAATTTAACTATTCTCTTCATAAGTGGGCTAAAAATCATATCTTTATAATAGCTTCCAGCAATGCGTTTATTGATATCATTTAGTGTCGGGTAAGGTGCAATGGAGTTTGCAATAGCTGAGACTTTAAGTTTATTCTGAATAGCCATTACCCAGGGAAATATCAGTTCCCCCGCTTTGATTCCTAAAATCGTGGCACCGAGCACATGTCCTTTGGGCGAAAGCAAAACCTTGACCTCTCCTTCAATTTGCCTTTCAGTATGAGCCCGGTCATTTTCTGCAAAAGTCATAGACAGTGCCCTATAGGATATTTTTTGGCTTTGAAGCTGTGACTCCAAAAATCCCACGTGGGCTAACTCTGGATCGGTGTAGGTCACCCATGGGATAACCTTGGTTTCCATTTTTGTTCCCAATCGAAAAATGCTATTCCTAATCGCAAGTCCAGCATGATAGTTGGCTGCATGGGTAAATTGGTAACTCCCTATGCAGTCACCAATCGCATAAACCCTTGGATTAGAAGTGCGCAAATGTGCATCAACTGTAATACCCTTAGATGAGGCATTGATCCTGGCCGCTTCTAGACCCAATGCCTGAATATTTGCAATTCGTCCCGTGGCAACCAGAACGTGCGAAGCAATCAGTGTCACCATATTTTTTGTGGTATCGAGATATTGAAACTCTATGCCTCCATCTGTTTGTTTTATTAAAGAAATCTCTACATGCTCTTTAATATCTATCCCCTCGTTGATCAACAGTTCCTTAAGCTTTGCTGTCATATGCGGATCATCTTTAGGTAAGGCAGAAAACGCTTCCAGAACGCTTACTCTGCTGCCAAAGCGCTTAAAGGCCTGCGCCATTTCAATGCCAATGGGGCCACCACCAATAATCACAAGATGTTCAGGTAAAACCTTTAGATTAAAAATGGATTCATTTGTGTAGTATTGAATAGAGGAGAGCCCGGCAATCTGAGGAATAAAAGGGATGCTGCCTGTTGCGATCACAAAACGCTTTGCCTTGATAAGGTAGTTCTCAGTTGCAAGTGTAGTAGAATCCAAAAACTTACCCTCTTCAAGTATCACCTTTACACCTAATCCTTCAAAGCGTTCTACCGAATCATTTGGTGCTATTGCATTGATTACCGAGTGGACATAGTCATGAACCCTTTTAAAATCCACCTGAGCCCCCACTAATCGTCCAGCCAAAATGACTGCTTTCCTTAATCTCATTCCCTACTTTCGCAGCAGCAAGCAAAGCTTTAGAAGGAATACATCCATAGTTAAGGCAATCACCTCCCATTTTACTTCGTTCAAGCAATATAACCGATGCTCCCATTTGCACTGCTCCTGCTGCAAAACTCAGGCCTCCTGAACCCGCGCCGATAACACAGAAATCTGCTTGCAGACTTTGCTTCATGGCTCTAGATCCTTAGGTTTTATTTTGCTCCATATTTCCTTTAACCTCTTGTCTCGCCCACAGTTCCATCTGTAAAATTTATAAGCAACCGGATTTTTTGCCCTATAATTTTGGTGATACTCTTCAGCATCATAAAAGGTACTAAAGGGAATTATCTCAGTCACCACATCCTCTTTAAACAATTTCCGAACCTCTTTTTTTGTGCTCTCCGCCTGTAGTTTTTGCTCAGGAGTTTTATAGTATATCACTGAGGTATAGGGAAAACCCTTATCACAAAATTGGCCTTTATCATCAAATAGATCGACATTATGCCAAAATATATCAAGCAATGCCTTGTATGATATCAGAGAAGGATCATATGAGATCTTGAGTGCTTCCTTATAGCCTTCATGGTTCTCATAGGTTGGATCCGGGGTTTTGCCTCCTGCGTAACCCACTCGCAAAGAGACGATGCCCGAAATCGGCTCATTGGTTACATGATCACGAAATTCAGACTCGCCACACCAAAAGCACCCCATTGCAAAAATGGCTTCCTCCGTCCTTTT
>JABDBN010000053.1 GCA_013288625.1 Alphaproteobacteria bacterium
TGAAGAGCCATTTAATACAATATAATGTACCCATTATCAAACCCCACAGGCTGCAGTCAAGCCTATACACATCTTGAGCTGACCATTCAAGTACTAATCCCTATTGTGGTAGGGATTAGTACTTAGGTACAAGTGACTGGCAAAATCACTCGATAACACGATATTGGATGACAGTTTTATATGCCTAAGTATGGCTTAAATTGTTTCTTACGTTTTAGGCTGGACTTGAAGATGTACATCTGAAGGACGAAGCGTTTCAGCAGGGTTTGCAGCACCTAGTGCGATATTGCTAGATAAAATAATACCAGCTACTAATGTGAGTGCAGAGATTGTACGGGTTTTAGATTTAGACATAATAGACTCCTTTATTAGTTGTTTTTATAAAGTCATATCAGTCGATCTGAAGCCTTGATTGAAATATGTTATATTTCAATCAAATAACTCTAAGATCGTGATGAATTTTACGATTGCTATTTTGCCATTTCAATAGTTTTTTGCGCTTAATAAAATAATTTATTTTTATGGAATGCTCTTAGCTATTGTTTTGCAATAAAAACACCTTTGGCTGCATAGTTTATCGAATATTAGATTCTTGTAAAAAGGCAATTATGTGGGAGGTTATCTCTTGTTTAACCTCGGCAGAGCCACGGTCGCACATGTCTATGTGTCTGGCATTCTTGAGTTTAATAATGGTTGCTTCCGATTTGGGTATAACATCTTTATCGGCGTTTGTATCATTAGCTCTTAAACTTAAAATAGGAATATGATCTTTAGTGGGGAAGGGTACCCTTAAGGAATCCAGAGATATGACCTTCGCAACTAGCTGAGGGTAAGTTCTGGCAAAAAGCATGGAAATGTCGCCACCATCAGAATGGCCAATCAGAATGACTTTACGCAAATCCAAATCTGTCTGAGTTTTTCTTAACTCAGAAATTGTAAATAGAATATTTTGAACGCCTCTTTCCCAAAACGGTTTGCGCCTTTCAACTAAGGTTCCAGTTTTAGGCCGAGCAGGATCGTTTTTAAGATCATGCTGAATGCTTATAACAACATATCCTTGAGTACTTAAAGCATTAGCTATAAAGGAGTACTCACTGTTTTTAATGGTGTAGCCATGAGAAATAATCACAACGGGCTTTTGCTCAGCAGTTGGTCTCAAAGGCTTATAAACTATCACTGGGATGTGTCGTGCTCTGCTCGCATCAAAGAAGGTAAGCTGTTCCTGAGCAGCATAAGCCATTTGCCCGCCAAGTCCAATAAAAGCCAAGAGAATTAAAACGCCAAACTTAATCATTAGATTTCTCTCGGATAAAACTAAATATCAGATCGATGATCTCCTGCGCGGTCTGTGATTGGTGGTTTTCATCTTGTTCAACAATCATGCCACCTAAGGCCAAAGTTCTCTCTTTGAGTACGCGCGCAAAATTTTCCATATCCTCGGAGATCAGTTCTGGCTGGTTGCGATTATGCCTAAGCCTGGCTTCTCGCTGAACTCTATCTGTATGAATGCAAATTACCAGACAGTTTTCAAGTGCAGGTTTTGGCAACTTTGCTACTGCAAATTCAGGATTAAATGAGCCCTCCAGAATGATGAGCTTTTTATCAGTTATTGTTGCAAGTTTGCCCATCCAGGCATGGGTTGTAACTTCCTGCCACCTTTGGGGTGAACCAAAATTGGCGACCATAGTATCAAAGCTGGGTACGCCAATATCATCAAAGTAATTGAATGCAACCATATCGCTGTGCAGCTCTTTTTCGATAGCCTTTATTATCGTTGTTTTGCCTGTACCTGAGGCACCTGTAACTAAAATCAAATAGGGTTTTTTAATAGATTCTAATAGGTGCTGATACTTATTGTTATTTATCATAAACCATGAGTCCAAAAGGAGCATAAACTTCTTTATCTTTTACGAGTACCTGGGCAAAGAGCTTGATAAATCCGGCGTGCATGGGCTCGATGTGGAATTCAATTTCAGGCCCCCCTAAAGCATTCATATCAGTTGGCTCCGCGCCCATAGGGTGTATATGTATGATCGATTTAAAGTCCTCCCCAAAACACACTATATGAGCGAAAGTGCCCATCAAAACTTGTAGGTCTTTTACAGGTTTGCCTTTGCTATCGGTCACAATGATTTTGCCCATTGAAGCTTTGCCCACTATGAGTTTGTCGGTATCAAAGGACAGTTTGAAATTCATCCCATCGGCTGTGCTATTAAAGGAAACAGTTTTATCAATTTTGGTTTTCGTCTTGCTTCCTTTGGTTAGGTCAGCTATGGCAAATTCCTGCTTACCACTGGCAATCGGAACTAAGTCTGCCCAAATGCGGTAGTCGCCTTTTGTATTTGGTTTCCATGAAAACTCATATACACCAGGCTCATCTGAAGGTTTTGGGTGAACATGCGTATAATCTTTCAGCCCTGAATCGATGATCAACAGGTGGATCTTTTGCGTATGAACTTCTTTCAAATCATCCAAAGTGACGGGTTGGTTATTGCTTATCTTCGTGAACTTAATCTTCACCAGCTTATGATCTCCTTCATCCACCATTTTGTGTATAGCGAGTTTAATTGTCGGGTGTTCCGACGAACTCATCCCTTCCATGGCACACGCAATATTTGTGCAAATTAAAGAACATAATAAGCTAAAGATTATAATAAGCGCCCTAGTCATAGTCAGTACCATTTTGATTAAGCATTAAGTAAATAACTTGCTAGGCTATATAGTCAAGAAATTTCCAAGCATATGTGAAGGTAAAAAATAGATTGATTTAAATTCGCATTTATGCGATACTAATTGTAGTAGTAAATGAAAGTGATAGAAGCGCAAGAAATTGAAATTATCATTTATTCTGATGCTTCTGGAAAACAGCCTTTTATAAATTGGCTAAATTCAATAGATTGTAGCCTACGAATGCGTATTGAGCTACGTCTGTTACGTGTATCGCTTGGTAATTATGGTGATTATAAATTTTTGAATAAAGGCGTTTATGAATTGCGATTTAATTTTGGTCCCGGGTATAGAATATATTTTGGCAAAGACGGGAATAAAATAGTAGTTTTGCTTAATGGTGGTAGCAAAAAGTCGCAATCTAAAGATATAGTATAAGCTAAAGAATATTGGAATGAGTATAAGGAGAATAAAAATGGCTAGGAATTATTTGAAGTTCAATGACTATATTGTCGAAAAACTCCGCGATGCTACTGAAGCTAAGGCTTTTCTTGAAGCTGCTATTAAAGAGTATGAAAAAGACAATGATGCCGCAGCTCTTATGTTGGCTTTGAGATATATAACTGAAGCACAAGGCGGTGTTCCTCAGTTATCAGAACGTGCGCATTTAAACTTGCAGAATCTTTATAAAATTCTAACAGGTAAAACTATACCGAGGTTTGATACACTGATTTCTATCATTAATGGATTAGGATTCCACTTTGCCCTCAAATCAATAAATCATAGTCGCTCAAATAGAAAATAAAGTTAAAGAAACCAACGCCATGGGATTAAAACATATCCATCACAGCGTAGATAAGCATGATAGACAATAGAGAAATCACCGAAGTAGTTGCGATGGTATTTCTGACCAGGCGGGTGTCGGTATCATAGCGCTTGGAGATAAAGTGAATGATAATTGCAGTTGGGGCGGCGGTCATGATCAGGGTGGCAATCAGCCAGTATCTGTCTAAGCCGAAAAGATAATAGCCCATTATCAGCGCGACCACTGGGTGAATGAAATTCTTTATCCCCACAATAATCGCAAGATCTTTGGTGAAGGTTGCTTTACCAAAATCTGCGGTACTCAAGCTTAGCCCAAAGGAAAATAAAGCGAGGGCAGCTGCTCCAGACCCAATGCTGGTGATGGTATTGCCTAAAAATATCGGTACTGTTACTTCCAGGTAAGATAAGACCATACCAATAATCGGCAGGATGATGATAGGGTTAGCCAGCGCATGTATGATATGCGAACGAAGAGGCGCTTTCTTTTCGTGGGTGGTGACCCCGAGTAGGAAAACGAAAATAAGCTGGATGACGGCAACCTGTAAAACGTTGATAATGACTGCAGCTTTGGAATCTCCAAGAACAAAAAATAATACCGGGATGCTGTAGAATGCGGAATTGACATAGAGGGCGGCAAGTATTCTTATCGCTATATGCGGTACCTTGCAATGTGCGCGGAAAATAATAGATACAACACAGGCCAGAAGTACAAACGTGAGCAAATAATTAAAGACATATGGCCAGTGAATTAACTGCATGATACTGGTTTTCATGATGGTGCTGAAGAGGAAGCAGGGGATAGCTACTTTAAAGAGGAAATACTCAAACCCCTCATTCTGCTTATCGCTCAGCAGCTGCTTCTTGCCGCAAAAAAATCCGATGAATATTATGGAAAAAAGCGGAACAATGCTATTGATGAAATCCATGTTTCAACAACTAAACTCGCTTAGCTTTTTTGGCTTTCTTCACGGTTTTTTTCTTGGCTTTGACCTTGGTT
>JABDBN010000054.1 GCA_013288625.1 Alphaproteobacteria bacterium
GAGGTTTACATAATATTTAAATTTTTGCACCCACCACACAACTGGGTTGCTTCACCCCGCTAAAGGGGGTTCGCAATTGACGGAGGTTTGGCACTATTTTGAGTGAACGAATAACCAGCCCGCCTACGCCAAGGCTTCGGCGAGGCACGTTTCGCACGCTACGCCGTAAAAAGTCACGTCGTAGCTAAATTTTGCCTTCAGCAAAATTAGCGAAGACGAGCGGGCAGACTTTTTGATTCTGAGTTTTCTAGTGTCACACTAAAAAATCAAGTATGCAACCATTATTATATTAAATTTCAAATAAGTCACGTTTCGCACGCTACGCTGTAAAAAGTCACGTCGTAGCTAAATTTTGCCTTCAGCAAAATTAGCGAAGACGGAAAAAAGGCCCGCGAAATGCAGGCCTTTTAAGACATAGTCAGAAATACTATTGAGCTTGATGTTGTTGTTGCTCAGCCTCTTCCTGTTGTTGCTCGCGTTGGTTGCGTGCAGATTCAGACCACTTTTGTTGTGGTTGTTGTTTTCTTGCTCTTTCAGCTCTTTGATCTTGAGCGCGTTGCTTTTGAGGCGAAGCTTGTTGATCTTGTTGAGCTGCTTGATCAGCTTGTTGCTGCTGTTGTTGTTGATTGTTTCTAGCAGCTCTTTGATCTTGAGCACGCCTTTGTTGTGCACTTTGTGGATCTTGTTGGTAAGCTTGTTGATCTTGTGGCGAAGTTTGTTGCGCCGCTTGATCAGCTTGCTGTTGTTGCTGCTGCTGAAGTTGTCTTTGAGCTTGTTGTTGTTTGGAATCGGCACTGCTTGGTGCTGCGATAGCAGTAGACGCTACAGCTGCAACAGCCAATACGGATAATCCTTTTAGTATAGTAGACATAGTTTTACCTTTATTAAGTTAAGTTTAGTTAGTTTAGATTACTTGCGCTCCTCTCTTTCTCTACGCTCCTCTCTTTCTTCACGAGCCATACGACGCTCTTTGCGTTCTTCTGCTCTTTCTTTTTCACGACGCTCACGCTCTTCAGCGCGTTCTTCACCGCGTTTTTCTTTTCTTTCGTCAGCACGTTCTTCCCGACGCTCTTCATGACGATATTCCTGATTAGCATTTCCTGTTGGGTTAACTGTAGGATTAGCTTGCGGACTAGCTGGAGAGCTAGCTTGGGCTAATACAGCCGAAGACACTGTTGTGAACAATATTACTGATAATCCTTTTATAAACAAGCTCATAATTAACTTCCAAATAAATTTTCATTGCGTAGACAAGCTACACCCAAAGCTAAATTAAAATGCAATTTCATTTGTGTCAATGGTATTAAATAAAATTGTTAAGCATTGTAAATCATTGCATTTTAAAAAATGTAACAGCATGCAATCACTATTTGATAGTCTGAAGGATTTGCCCAGCTCTATCTTTCATATTCTCAGGGGCTTCTGGTGCATCTTTAATTGCGAGCAATTCAGCACGCGCTTTAACACCTTCTCCCATATCAATATAAAGCATAGCCATCAACTCCATAGCAGTATACTTAAATACTCCATCTCTTTGAAGGTAAGTATCCAGCTGATCTCTTAATTTGACTTTGTCTGCATTTGGTTTATTGAGTTCACCCTTTATTTGCATTAATGAAGAGTACTGGCGGAGCACATCTGCATATCCGCTATTATTAGATAACGCACTATATTCAGTTAACGCCTTATCGATCTCATTATTATGCAAATTATAAGCAGCAACATGAAGGTCTGCCAGTGCAGCGTAGTTTGTACTGCCAGAAGTAGCGAGTTGCTGAAACAATTTTATCCCATCAGCAGTGTTCCGGCTTTGCACTTTCATCAAAGCTGTTACAAAATCACCACCTTCTTTATAGGATTTATTTTCATTATAGCTTAACCACCATAGCTTCAGTGCTACGCCAATTATAACGGCAGCCATTAAGGTAAATACAAAGCTACTGTATTTCTTAATAATATAAAACACCTGTTCATCTTTCAGATCGTCTCTAACTTCATCTAGTAAATCAACCATAACAGACTCATATTTTGCATGATGTTTGATGGATATCATAATATTTAACTATCTTCAAGTGTAGATTTTACTGCCGCTTACTAGATTTATATGCTAACATACGCAAAACTGGGCTATACTAGTGCAACTGCATTTAAATAGTTAAAAATATGTGCTACGTTGCGTCATCCCGAGGAGCATAAGCGACGTGGGGATCCACCCTACGCCTTCGGCTTCGTGTGGCATGCCACCCATAGCTTTAGCGAAGGGTGGTTTGCTTCACCCCGCAAGAGGGGTTAGCAATGACGGAAAATGGCTCAATTTGCCAAGCTAACTTTTAATGTGGTAGCCATGTAGCTATACCCGTCGCTTTCAGGAGTTGGTTATGTAATGCTCTTGGTATATTATAATTTTAATGAAAAAAGAATGCCCGATAAAAAACAAAAATTCTCTATGATTGCTTTAGTTGGTGAACCCAATGTAGGTAAATCCACCTTGATCAATGCTTTAGTTGGTGAAAAAATATCCATTGTCACGCATAAAGTACAGACTACCCGCGTCAATGTCCGTGGGATTGTCATGCAGGGTAATGCCCAACTGGTACTTATCGATAGTCCGGGTATATTTGAACCTTCACGCAAGTTGGAGAAAGCCATTGTTAGCAAGGCTATGGGTGCCCTGGAAGAGGCTGATGCTATTTGTGTGTTATTTGACGCCATGCACATCCGCATGGATGCTTTTGAAAAAATCAAACAACAGATTGAGCATTCAAAGAAACCCTGTTATGCGGTTATCAATAAGATTGATTTACTCCCACAAGATCAGATTTTGCCACTAATCGACCTTATCAATGCCAGTGGAGTCTTTAAAGAAATTTTCCCACTTTCTGCGCTTAAAGGCAAAGGCATTAAAAAGCTGCTTGCATTTTTTGCCGAGCATGCCAAAGAGGGATCCTGGCTATTTCCAGAAGACCAGCTTACGGATACTTCCGTACGCACCATTGCTGAGGAAATCACCCGAGAGAAAGCCTACCTAACGCTGCATCAAGAGATCCCCTACTCGCTTAAAGTTGATACAGAAAAGTGGGAAGAACGCAAAGATGGTTCAGTCAAAATCCACCAGATTATTTATGTATTAAAAGAGTCACAGAAAGTTATAGCTCTAGGCCACAATGGAGAGAAAATCAAACAGATTGGAAGCCAGGCACGAATTGAGATTTCCAAGTTCTTAAACAAACCAGTCCACCTCTTTTTATTTGTCAAAGTAAGAGAAGACTGGATTGATAAAGACTATAGCGATTATTGAGTCGTTATTAATTAGTCAACAACTGTGAAAATATGCAGGTAGCCTTAGTTCCACTTACACTATAAACATTAGTATTACCTGCGGTTACACAAGGCGAGGTCGCATCGGTTCCATCATCCTTACTACGAACCTGACCAGTTGTGGCCCCAATAAGATCACCTGCGCTACTTACTGTTCCATCATCCAGCTTATTATCTAGGCTAAATGCCTCATCAGGTGTTAGTGCACCTAAATTAGGAACTGAATTAGGGCCTATAAATGCAGCGAGTGTACCTGATGATTTAGCAATATATAGTGCATTTTGATTTGGTGCATCCGGCCAGATAGAAAATATATGACCAGCGGTAACACCATTATTTCCAGCTTGTTCTAATGCATAATAAGCACCTTCTACTTTGCTTGAAGGAAAGCTTGAAGAAAGCGGAGACCCAGCATCATCAGGCAATGCTGCCATACCATTAGAAATGAATCCTGCAAGCGACAAATGTTTCCATGCTAAGCGCGGTTCATCAACATTTCCAGGGTTAATCACACCATCTCCATTTCCATTGCAGTAAAACCCAAAATTGTCAAATGTGCATGTATTAGGCCAAAATGACGCACCACTATCAAAGTCACCTGGCGCTTGACCATACTTACTTATAAAAGAGTAATACGCGACCTCATGGTTTCGAAAATCAACTACAACTGAGTTTAATTTCGCTTGTTCTATCAGGCTTGTGCCTGCCGCAACACCGGCTATCAACAACCCAATTATTATTATAACTATCGACAATTCTACAAGGGTAAAACCTTGTATTTTTGAATTCTTTATAAAACCGCTCATATATCCTCACTGACTATTAGAATACATCAATCCTTACACTTATAGTTTACAATAGAATTGGTTAACGTATCGTTAATTTTGCAAATAAATAATTACTTATCTAATTCGTCAACGAATGTGAAACTATGCAAGTTTTAAGGGTTCCACTTACGTTATATTGATTAGCATTACCCGCATTAACACAAGGCGCTGCTGCACTAGTTCTTCCATCATCCTGGCTC
>JABDBN010000055.1 GCA_013288625.1 Alphaproteobacteria bacterium
GTTTTATACAGCGGCTGTATGGAATCAACATTGGAGCAAAGGTATAAACAAATAAGTAATGTTCATACAGAGAGTTAGTCTTGCACTAATTTTTGGCTGCCTATGTTCACATTGGGCTTATTGATCAATCGCGTTTCCCCACAACCTCCCTTATAAAGCTCACCTCCTTATGTGCAGTGTTTTCAGCTGATAGTTTATCTCTAAGGGTGCTAGTTGATTGCTGTCGAGTGCTTCTGATAAATTTATTCAAATCGCAGGCAATATTATCATTGCTGATCAATAGCTTGTTTTTAACTCCTTTTAATACTTCGCGGGCGGCAGGTATATCGGACGTAATAACCGGAATGCCAAATGCTGCCATCTCACAGACCATGACCCCTTGCGTGTCATGATGTGAAGGCATTAAGGCAGCCTTATAAGAGTTAAGAAGATTGGGTATTGCTTCTGGCTTGACAAAGCTATTGATGACTTTTACGTTGCCGGGGCAATGGTTGTAGTCAAAATATTTCCCTATGCCATAGATATGAAAGCTGAATTGTGGATTTTGTTCTGCTACCCTAACTACTTCATCTACTGCATGAACAGGATTATCAAGCTTTCTAATAGTAATAAAATCATATATTTTGTTTGCTGACCAATCATAGGATTGCTGAGTAAAAACTGAGTGGATTGGATTAGGTATTATTGCAGAAAAAGCTTCTACATCCTGGTATCTCAAACCAATGTTCTTTTCAAAAAGCTCAGTAAGATACTGACTGACAAAGATAAGAAATATCTTTTTACCTCCAAATTTCTTGATAATTTGACGTAGTAAAAAGCACTTCACGCTGTCATAAATATCAATGAACTTGCGGTACCAGCCATAAAATGCACCTTGGTTAAAATCAAAATCCTGGGGGTAATATCTAGACTTATTCAAAATCTCATGCCCGTGGAACTGAAAAAAAACCTTGGGCAATCTAGGAAAATTACGCATCAATAGCCTTATGTGATTTCTAATATTAGGTGCATGACTTATCACAGCATTATACGAATTCTCTTTGAGTAAGCTTGAGAATGATTTAGCAGGATATACTTTGATGCCTTCAAAATCATAAGCCTTTTTGCACTTAAATGAAATGACATCAGCATAGATATTTTGTTGTTTGTAATAGAGCAGCCGTGTGTGAATATAAGTCGGCGAATACTCTTTTGTTCCTCCTGGGTAGCTTTGAGTTATGATTAATAGATTCATCTTCTCCTACTCAGCTGATTTTTGGATTACATATAACTTAGAATGTATTTAATAATCTCCATTAGACTTTTTTGCAAGAGGATTAAGAATCACTATTAGTATTTTACGTATATATCCTTTTGCATACTGCTTTAAAAGGCGCTAGTTTAGAAACCGCGGGTTGATTCACGAAGAGTAGTTTATGGAACAAAAAAGTATTAGTCAGATTATTACATCCACTTGTACATTTGAAGACTTCGAAAAGCTTAAACAAAAAGTAGAAGTTCTGAACAGTTTAGCTGAAGAAATTCTTGTACGTCACCAACTGCCCCAAAAGCCTTTTACCCTTTTTTCTGAGAGTACCAATATTGTGTTCGCATATGGTGATCATAAAGTAATTAAAATTTACCCGCCATTCCATCTTGAGCAGTTCAAAGCCGAGCTGCTAGTTTTAAAACATATTGAGGGGAAACTACCTGTCAAAACTCCAGCTGTGGAATATGACGGCGCGATAGATGACTGGCCATATATTATCATGGCTAAGCTTGAAGGCACTCTGTTGGAAACCGTTTGGGAAAAATTAGACAGCCACAATAAGATTATCATTATTCGTGAGCTAGGGGCTTTAATCCAAAAGGTACATTCATTGCCGACAGATGGGCTTGAGTCCATTGATTGTCATTGGGATAAATTTATCAATAACCAAATGCAAAACTGTGTTAAGAATCATCGAGCCGCTAAGCTTGCAGAGTTCCTATTAGAGCAGATTCCAGCGTATCTGGAGCTGCTTGGCAGTATACTGCCAAGGATTAAACGACCTGTGCTTCTGACCGGCGAATATACCCCTATGAATTTTTTGGTTAAAAATATAGGTGGAGTCTGGCATATTGACGGCCTCATTGATTTTGGCGACTCCATGCTAGGACTACCCGAATACGATTTATTAGGCCCAGGCGCTTTTCTGATTCAGGGCGATAAACGACTGTTAAAAGAGTTTTTAGTTTCATATGGTTATTCACCGGACGAGCTAACGCCAAAGCTGAGCCATCAACTAACTGCATTAATGCTATTGCATAAATATAGTAATTTGAGTATTCAAATTAGAATAAAGAATTGGGAAGGCAAAGTGCGGAACATAAAAGATCTGGAGAACTTAGTCTGGGGGTTATAATCAAAAACCGTGAGAACCGAAGAGATATTAATAAAATATGAGAGCAACACGTTGAAGTAATAGCAAGGCCTTAAAGAATCAAAGCGCCCCCGGACCATTCGGGGGCGCTCAGAAAAAAGCGGAATGCTTTTTTCTGTACCATATTTAAAGGCCTTGTATAGAATAAATTAGTTTTGATAAATATATTGATATACTAATGATGAGTAAATTTATTAAGAATGGGTAATCTCATGAATGATAAAATAAACATAGCTGCATTTGACGAGTTGATTGATAAAGCTCGGCTTAAGTTTCGCAGCATAATTAGCAGTCATCCTGCGCTATTTGGTGGGCAGCAAAATCTCCTTGTTGAAGCTTCTATAGGAGAAAATGCGTCGCGCGGAACTATTGGCATACCCCAGGGCATTGATGTTAGTACCCCTGAGGGGCTTATGGCAGCGGTTGATTTAACGTTATTAGACCGTAATGCACCGATGAGCGAGCTGGAGAAGATTTCGCAACGGGCAAAAGACGAGGCTGCCGCTACCGTATGCGTTTACCCCGAACATGTTCCTATAGTGCAAAGAATCACTGGAGGCAATCCACCGCCGATTGCTGTGGTTGGCTTCCCTTATGTAATTGATCCTCTGAGTGCAGTGGAAGCAACCCTAGAACAAACTCGTGCAGCGATTCAAAATGGTGCAAAAGAGATTGATATGGTGCTTGCAATGAATTTTAAGGAAGGCAACCCCGATTACGATGCGCATTATAATTACTTGCGGCAAGTGGTAGCTGAGGCAGGCAGTCGCGGCATCCCTGTAAAAGTCATTTTGGAAACGGCCTATCTTACCGATGAGCAAAAAGTGGAAGCCAGCCTATTAGCTAAAATAGCGGGCGCTGCGTTCGTTAAAACTTCCACCGGCTTTGCCAAAGAAGACTTGATGCGGCCAGGCATACCAAGTACCCAGAAAGGTGCAACTCCTTATGACGTAGCGCTTATGCGCCGCACAGTTGCCGATACAACGCTTAATAACCAAGGCCAGCAAATTCCAATGGGTGTTAAGGCATCAGGCGGCATACGTAACAGAGATCAAGCCGTTGCCGTCTATCAGGCTGGCGCGAGCAGAATTGGCGCAAGCGGCGGCATAGATTTAAGAAGCGCAGCGAATCACCCTACCCTTCCGCCATTAGCGGCTGCGGCTAGTGTTAAGGAGGGCATTTACTAACTTGGACGGTATGAGCTGCTATAAAATGAAAACCAGATTTACTTGACGTGTAGTAAGAAAACCTGGTTTTCAAATAAACTAACCTTACATCTTGTCTGTATTGCAACGTATTTTGAGCTTATCTACCACGTTCTGGTTGTTCACGTTGTGGTTGTTCAGGTTGTTCACGACGTGGTTGCTGTGGTTGTTGTGGTTCACGTTGTGGTTGATTAGGTTGATTTGGTTGCTCTGGTTGTTCGCGGCGTGGTGGTTGTGTTTGCTCTGTCATTATAATTACCTTATTTGGGTTAAACAAACTGCAATAAAAATAACTGCAGCACTACATAGACTACATAAAACCTTATTTAGGGTTTAGTCTTTAGTTCTGAGATAACATTTTTTACACCATCAGTGTCTTTAGCAGTTGAAATGGCTTTTTCTTTCATTTCATTATTACTAACTTGTCCGGTTAATT
>JABDBN010000056.1 GCA_013288625.1 Alphaproteobacteria bacterium
CTTGACACAGAAAAAATCGGGTTTTTGATCTCATCTGATAGTATTAATTTGATTTCATCTTCAGTATGTACGATTAAATCACTAGCCTTGACCTGATCAGTTTTATAGGCACTAAGTGCTTTATCTGAGAACAGTAATTCAAATATATCTTTATCAAGTTTTATTAAATCACTTACCTTAATTTGGCCTTTTCTGTATATATAGTTTTGAGTTATAGGCGAAATCAAAAGGTTAAGCGCTTCTTCGGTTTGTGGAATTAGCTCAGCAGGCAGGTCTTCTTCAGCTAAATTTTTGGCGAGCATACGCAGTAGTTGCTGCTTCATTTTAAGTACGCTGCGAGATCCATCACCTATAAGATCACTTGCTTTCACCCCTACTTTTCTATATGCATATTCTGCCTCAGGCGAAATTAAGAATTTAATTTTAAGCACATCAAATCCAATCAGATAACTCGCTTTCACTCCCCCTGTGGCATAGGCATCTTGCGCCTCCTGAGAAACCAGCAACTCCGCTTTAGTTTTATCAAGTTTCGCAAAATCACTTACTTTAATTTGACTCTTTCTATATATAAAGCGTTGGGTTATAGGTGAGATTAGCAGATTAAGTGCCTCTTCCGTTTTCGGCATTAACTCAGTAGGGAAATCTTGTTTAGCTAGCTCCCTAAGCAACTGCTGTTTCATTTCAAGTATGGAACTAGACCCATTACTTACCAGATCATTTGCTTTCACTCCTGCTTTTCTATAAGCATATTCAGCTTCATCTGAAATTAAGAAATTGATTTTATCTTCAGTGAGTTTTATTAAGTCATTTACCGAAACTGCGCCTGTTTTATAAGCTTCCATTGCTTTATCTGAAGTCAGCAATTCAGTTTTCTTGGATGGCAATTCTAAAAACTCACCGTAAAAAACTCCAAGATTTTCAATTCCCCTAATAAAGTCAGAACTAGTAATTATTTCGCGATGATGGTTTGCAAAAACTTCCTCTAAAAGATCATTATTCAAACTCAAAAGCTTTCGTATTACCAGGGTGGATTTAAATCTCTCCACATTAAGTTCTTTAAATCTTACAGCCAATTCCCCTTTGGCGCGTTTTAACTCATCTGATTCAGATATTAATGACTGCACATTGGAATCGCCGTAATTCTTCCCTTCTCTCATAGCATCTGGGCTTAACACCGAAGGAGTTTTTAAAGCTTCAGGAGTTTTGCCGCCATTACCAATTGTGACCCGGCTAATCGAAGGATCTTTGGCCATAACTTCTTGTGCAAAAGCTGATAAGATAACCTTCATCCAGGGATCATCACCGGCGGGATTTTTATTCTCCCATGAATCGAGTACCATATTTCCCTCAGTGCTTCGCCAACCATATCCCTGACCCAGGATTGCATTACCGCTTTCTTCAAACTTTTTCCAGAAACGTTTGGCGTATTCGGGGTCCTTTTGATAGCTATCTGTATCCAGGGGTTCTTTAGTTTTTACTAATACATAGAACCCATTATTAGCTCTATTGGTACCATCTATTGCACATTTTTCTGCATTGCCACCCACGGACTGACAGCAAACAGTGATATCACCTAGAATCAAACCTCTTGGATCACCAGCTGGCAATTTCAATAAATAGTATCCTTTCCGGCTTTCCGCTCCTTCAATTTTCGCTACATCCAGCGCTATAACCGGAAGGTTGTCTTTGCTCTTAGGTTTTATGATTCTGCTTTCTAATAAATCAAGAATGCGGTTAAACCTTTCTTCCGCAACTCCATATTTATAGCACAGCTCAGCCAGCTCAGGATTCTCTTTCACTCTGTTATACGTGATTTTTTTTATGGCTTCATCTAATTCAGCTATACTCTGTGGTTTCTGAATATTCGGAGCATGCCCTATTTCTCTAAGAACGCTTACACCTTTTGCATTTATCAATGCTTGCCAAGCGGGTAAATCGAAAGCTCGATCTCTGGTCCTTTCACTGAGATAAGCTGGGAATTGCACGTTGGCGAATACATCGTGCATAGGTGCTATATTCCCACAGAATCCACTTATAAAACTATCTAATCTTTTATAGAACTCATCATATTTTCCTGCCTCCAGGAACGACGCCATGAACTTGTAGGCATTATCATGGACTTCTTCAGGATTAGCGTTCCCTTCAATAACCACCCAGTTATAGTAACAAAATTTATAAAACTCTTTGTAGAGTTGAAGTGCTTCTGTATCATGCTCAGCAAAGTATTCATAGCTTTCGTTCTGCTTCTTAAAGGCCATTTCAATTGTCCTATCATCAAAAATGGATTTCTCAGCAACGGTAAAGCCTTCTCCAAATAGCTTTTTGCCTAGGGCCAGGTTTTGGGTTCCAGCTAAAAAAGACTCTAACCTAGGAAGCTTAAGCATTTCTGTGGCTTGAGCCGATTCAATGGCTTTAAGTTTACCGGGCAGACCATTTAGTGCTATCTCTAATTTTAAAACCTTTTTTTTGTCTTGCGGATCTGTAGATTCTTTTAACTTCTCTAACTCAGCCTGACCCGCTTCAATCTCCTTATTAAGCTTACCAATCTCTATACTATAATCAGCAATACCGATAGCTTGTAGCGCTCGCTCCTTCTCTTTTTTTATTTGACTGGGATTGTTCTGATTTTCTTTCTTCTGATTAAGACCTCGTAGCTTTTGTTCGGCACTTTTTAGATCTCTTTCTACTATTTTTATTCGTTGAGCCTCATCCTTATTTGCTTTTGCTGCACCCTCTTTAGGCTTCGCAAGCTCTTTTAGATTTGAAACAGCAATTTCCTGCTCTTTAATTTGATTCTCCAGTGTATCTACTGATTCCGCCGGATACATAATACGCTTGATATCTACAAAGCTGGGATAAGGCATATAACACCTAGAACAGGCCATTTATACAAATATTAGCTAAAATAGGTTAATAAAGCATTAATACGAGGAAATTGTTGGGATTATTATTTCTTATTAACTTTTTATTAATTTTTATGCAGTAAGTTAAAGATACAGAGTATTAAAGAAGGAGCACAAATGCCTGATATAGATTTAAATATTCAAAACATGCATGCTACTCCCGGATTAAGCGAAGACCATAGCCTTATCAATGTTGTGGCTATAGACAGCGGATCTGGAAGTATCAAAATTGGAATTGCGCATGTCGATCCAAATACTCATGAAGTCAGTAGCGATATAGTAAACCGCCCTCTAGCCATCAAGCTAGCCCAGGATTTGGAAGCGCACACGCTTATGAAGGAAATCATGAGTAGCGGCCAAATTCAGAATCTTTATGATATCAACGATTTACCGCTCAATATTTGCGGATTGTTCAATCCAGATTTGGACCAGAACGAATTGCTTATGAAATCAATTGAGCCGATGTGCTCTTGGGAAGCCCATAATTGGCTTGAAAGCAATTATGCCAATAAGTTCTCCGAAGCTGTTAAAGAGGTTTACGTTAAAGATATTGCAGATGTTGTAAAGCAGGTTAAGGAAGCTGATCCTAATCATCCAACTGAAGTCTGGCTGGTAGGAACTGCGGCGCTAAGAAAGGCGGATGATGGCCACCACTTAATCGATGCACTTGCCCACAAAATTCAAGATGAAATGAACGTTGATACCAACTTTAAAATCATTTCCCAACAAGAAGAAGGGATCTATGCTTTTGAAGGAGCCATAGGAGTAGCCAAAAAAGATCCTGATGCTGTTATTTCATGGGATATAGGCGGCGGCAGCATGCAAATCACAGGCCTCAATGATACA
>JABDBN010000057.1 GCA_013288625.1 Alphaproteobacteria bacterium
GATCCAAATTCGTTTGCTAGAATACCTAGTAATCTCAAGTACTACTATAGATCTGTGGCCAATTTTAAACAGGGATTTAGAGAGGGTTCAGGAAAAAGTCAAACCGTTCCCAGCTCAAGTATTACTAAAACAAAAGAAACATGACATCGACGATTGTAATGATGTATTTGCTGAAGAACTTGTCCCACTGGTAGGCATCGTATACGAAAGTGAGAGGATTAATGATAACTTTATGAAGCAAGAATCTAATTTATCTGACACCTTGGCTTCACTAGCTCGCCTTCAAGATGCCGCAGAAAACAAACAAAATGCTCTAATTAGATTTTTTGTCTTAGCTAATATTATTAACTGCTATTGCTCCAAATATTCTAGCGAAACTGTGATGAGTCCCTTTAATCTAATCATTATGCAACAGGATATTGAAACGCAAATCGGTTTCATGGAGAATTTTGCAAAGAATCTTAGAGCAGTCAAGCCAGTCTGGAATGAAAGAGTTTTTAAATTTTTCAATAATTTCATTTTCATCAAAAACACTCTTCATAAGATGATTGGCGCAACTGAGCTTATTTTTCTTCATTGCGAAGTCATTTATAAATATGCAGCTATAGTGGATTTACAGTTTAAAAATCAAGTTATTGAGATGCAGGTAAACCTGCTGCGTATACAACACATCATGTTGGATTTTGCAAAGAAAGAATGTGTAGATGAGTATGTTAGAACTTTTTATTTTAAGAACAGAGATGGTGAGGGTTTTATTTATTACGATGCCATTGTAAAAAATAAAGAACTTGCTGAGAAAGGGGATAGGCAAAATATTATTCATGGCATCCCACTCGAAGAACTTTTAAAATATAACGAGTTGAGAAGGCTCGAACGGGAAACCATTTTACTAGAGCTTCAAGCTAAGCAGCGACAACCGCAAGACGAATATTTTTTTCATGCAATCAGCAATGAAGAGCTAGATAACTGGGAGAAAGAAGCCGCAAAGATAAAAGAACGAGATAAAGCCCTTGAGGAGAAACAGCACAGAGCTAAGATTAAGCAGAAGCAAAATTTACAAAAGCGCGCTGACAAAAGAGCTAGAAAAGCTAAGGCTAATACCAAGAACAGAGAGGAGGGCAAAGGAGAAAAACTCTATATGGTTGCAGTTCCCAACCCAGCTCCTAAAAAAGCTAATGAGCCACTTGCAATAAAGTTAGATCAGCTGACGTTACAACTTAATACTGAACAGTTTTGTGCCGAAACAGTAACGCAAGTAATAAATGAACTTTATCAACTTATAATTGCTTCGTTTAATAAGGAGCTAGTTTTTAATGCCCTATCTGCAATAGGCGATAGCTATAGCATGGTAGCTGGACACCAGCTTAATCACGTCAAAAAACACCCAGAAGCGGTGATTGTTGATCTTAAACTTGCACTGAACTACTATAGCCGCGCTGAGATTGCACTAAGGGAACTCACAGATATTTCAATCGATCAACATTCACATTATTATACATGGTTACACCATTCCATTGGCCTACAACAACATTTATTAGATCAATATGTTTTGAAATTCACCCGTAAGCATAATGAGTTGCTTAAATCAAGAGAAGCTCATAAACAGACGAATCCCGAATTATGGGAAAACAATCATTTAAATCCAAACTGGCGTGAATCAAAAAAGGCCGCACAAACCAGGCATTTGGGCAATGCACTGGAAGCGGCCAAGGCTTTAAGAAATGATTGTGTAGAATTTTCATCTCGCCTGGCGAAAAAAGTTCATTCTGCGACTAGTCATCAGGCTTACTCCTTTCAATACCGTCTTGATCACCATGGGAAGCGACCTCTGCCAAAGCAACAATTACGCTATGAGCTTGAAGCCACAGACGCAAAGCAACCAGAACCTGAGAATGAAACCATGATGATGCTAACCTTCGATCAAGAAGCCCCATCTGAAAATATGCCATTAGTGCCCCTAACCACTTCTTCGATATTTGCTTTTAACCAAAATTCAACAATCTCTACGTGGGCTTTTGCAAATAACTCTGCAGATCAGCAACTTATGCCACCATTTGCACCACAACGCCAGGCACCACATAGCAGTAGCAGCGCCATTACACCATGCGTACAAGCCACTTCTAATAACTGGGTTTCACAACTTGTAGATTTACCATTCAAAGTATGGAGTAGAATAACCCAACCTCCGGAAGAGATATACCGATCTTAAAGCTTTTCATTCAACCATGAATATAAATTCCAACTAATACGGCAATCGCTCCTATGCACGCTACAGCATTTGATAGGATTAGTGGAAAGTCTTTTAAAATAATACCGTAAATTAGCCAACTCGCCACAGATATAAGAGCTATTGTAAACCCAAACAGTGATATATCTTGCGCATGTTGTGTTGTGAAAATTTTATAGGCTTGAGAGAAAAAAAGCATTTGCCCTCCTACTCCTATAATACTCATATATGTGGAATATATTTTTTTAAAATCAATACTCATGCTTCACCTCAGATTAATGTTCTTTCTACAGGGCATAAGAATGCAATCTTAGAAAGAATTATCTACCTTTTTTTAGCATTATGCAAGAGTATTTAATGCAAAATTCACAGCGCTTTCGGCTTGCAGATATAGCGGGTCGATAATAGGTATGACAGAGTTACCAGTGTTGACTAGCATAGGATATTCCGTACATCCCAGAATTACAGCATCTAGCTCTGAGCGAACTGCGATCAACTGAGCAAAGTAATTTCTTGAATCCTCGGTCACTATATTTTGCAAGAGCTGGCCATGGATGCGGTGCATTTCCTCACGTTCTTCTGGATTGGGTATAACTACCTGTATACTGCTTTGCTCTAGCTTCGCTGCAAAAAATCCATCATTCATTGTGTTCTTTGTCGCAAGCAGCAGCACCTTTTCATAGCCCTTGTTTTTAATGTGCTGCGCAACCAAGTCAACCGCATGGAACACAGGTATAGCTAGCTTAAGATCTCCCTTGATCATATCGTAATATTTGTGGAGGGTATTGCAGCAGATCATAATACAGTCCGGCTTAAGAGCTATAAGGCCAGATAACTCTTCCTGCAGGAGCTTAGCAACTTTAGTATGGTCACTTCCGTAATTGCTCACGATATCATGGTAGTCTATACTCTTAAGCAATATCTTGGCGCTATGGTGCCCCCCTAAGCGCTGATGGACTAGCTCGTTGATGGTTCTATAGTAACCAATGGTCGAAGACCAACCCGTCCCTCCCAGCATTCCTATTACTTTCATGTAATTCTCTTATTAGAAGCAATCATTGCAACGAGAGTACCAAACATGGTAGGAAGGTTCAATGTGAAATAACTTGCAGGGATTAGATAACAACTTTGCCAAACGAATTATAAATAAGTCCCTTAGGACAATTGCCTCTCACCACTACCCTTAGTTGCAGCTTCTCTTTCTTTTTGCAAACGCGCACGTGCAGCCATTGTAACTTTACCTTGTTGATTAGGGCTAGTACTCTCCGTAATTTTTGGCAAAGGTGTTGTTAAATCAGCCTGGTTGTTTACGATTGATTTTCCAACTACTGCCAAAGATACCGCATCAAGCTTAGCAGCTTTTGGTTTACCACCTCCTGAAAATTTATCCATAACCTCA
>JABDBN010000058.1 GCA_013288625.1 Alphaproteobacteria bacterium
ACCACTTTGGATCTATTAAAAGAAGTGGCTTTTGATAATTATGCAATATTTGAGTTCAATTATCTTCATGCTCTTGTAAAAACCGCACTTGCTAAGATAGACAGCCAAATTTCCTTTGATCTTATGTTGAAATTTAGGAGAAGACCTAACGACAACTACCACACTATTTTAGAAGAGGATGGTTTTACTTTCACAAACGAGGTAATACGAGGGATAATTGCCGACGATTTACATACTATTTCCAGAATGGATATGGTTTATAGGGCGATCCAAGATCTGAGTAGAAAGAATGAAATAACGGCTGCTATTTCACAACTCCACCGAGATAAGCAACCAGATAACCAATCTGCGTTCACAAGGCTTCCTGTACAAGAATTTGCGAACACTTTTCGCTATGAGGCACAAAGATCGACGGGTCAGGTAGAAGAAGTTTTTATGCTTAAGTGCGCTGGGAAAACCCCTGTTATTGTACAGGGCTGTGATAAAAGGAGGGAGCACTGGAATTCGGCAAGTTTCGTTATTGAGTTTCTTACGTCAACGTTATATAAGAGAGTGCTCTACAAACGAGCCCCAGTGATTGCTCTAGTCAAGGCTACTGCGCCAAATGAAATACTATTACGCTCCAAGTACCTTAATGGGTTTGAAAATGCATCTAAATATACTGGCGGAACAGGATACAATCAATATGGCAAAACAAAAAGCCTGGCAACGGTGTCTGGTGGTGGCAAGTTAATGGCTGTTTTACTAGCTTTTGGAGAACACGACGATCATGCTGGCAACATTGGAGTTATGACAGACTGGGATGCCAGACAAGATAAGATATCAGAAATTTTTGCCAAGATTGACCACGGCTGGTCAGCCACTCAACTATTTACTAATGGCGAATGCATGTGGAAGAATTTTCATAGCGCATGCAACATATATCAATACAAAGACAATGTCAAAATTGACCTCACAGAGTTTAGAGAATCACTCGAGCAGATTCTTATGATCACACCAGAGGAGATTGCAGACCATCTTAAAGCGCGCGTATATGAATTGGAACAAATGGGATTTGACCCAAGAGGTTTGCTATTTCCTGAATGGACAGACAACAGCGACCACAATCATGATGATTCCCCTGCCCAAACATTTATGTATGACTCGCTTGCCCTTTTAGAGGGACACTACATCGAGAGATTTCAAAAACACTGGGAGGCACTAAGACAATTTAAAATTTATGTTGAGGCTACAGAAAAAATGACCAAAAGAGGTCGTGAACCAGCAACTGATTGGGTCAAAAGTGAGTGGATAAAGTACTTAAATGGAGCAAACCCAATTAGATATGCTTATGACAATAAGCTGATAATTGATGGCAAGGACCCGATTTTATATGCGCTGGAAAAAGGTTTGAGTATTGATGGCCAGGATCTGGTAACATATTCAACATTTCATCGAATCAATATTGGGGCAATTACTGTAGTAAACTATGCAATAGCCAATGGCATCCTAATTGGGGGTATGAATCCAAAAGTATATGTAAATATGGGTGACATGGATCCAATTGTATTTGCACATTTACGTGGCTTTGCAATACATAACAAAAGCGCTCTCGAGCATGCAGCAGCATATGCAATTAAAATCGGTGGTTTTGACCCAATAGAGTACGCGTTTATAAAAGACTGGCAAATCAATAATAAACACCCCTTAGAGTATGCGGTTTTAAATGGTATTAAAATTAAAGGGCACGACCCGATAGTGTATGCACGAAGAAAAAATAGGAAATTTGGCACGAAAGAGCCGATAGAGTATGCAGCTATAAATAACTTAAAAATCAAAAGACTAGATCCGATCGTCTATGCGGTTGGTGAAAAGATATCCATCGATAATAAAAGCCCTTTGGAGTATGCAGCTATAAATGGCATTAAAATTGAAGGCACTGACCCAATTGCATATGCACAGCACAAAGGCTGGCTAATCGATAATAAATCCCCATTAGAGTATGCAGTTATAAATAGTATTAAAATTATGGGAATGGACCCGATTATGTGCGCACACAAACATTCCGTGCAAATAGCTGGATTAACTCCAATAGCTTATGCAGTAAAAAATGGCATTAACATTGGCGGAATACTTCCTAAAAAATATGAACAGATAGGTAATCAAGATCCAATAATCTACGCACATAAACAACACCTGCTAATCGAGAACATTAAGCCGGTGGCATACGCAGTACTGCACAGCATCAAAATTGAAGGACAGGACCCTAATTTATATGCGCGCGAAAAAGGAATCGCAATTGATTCTCCACTTAATACAACTAGCTCTGCAATTACAAGTGTGCCTGCTGTTGCCTTAAGTCATGCCCCATCAGAAAACAAAGTTAGTTTACCAAGTGACCAAAAAACCCCAACAACCTACAGACCGCAACCCCGCGTGCGAAGTGAAAGTTGCCCATTTGAATATGCAATATCCCTTCGTGAAATTAGAAGATTGCGCGCATTAAACCCGCACGCTACGGAAGAAACCAAAACCCCTCACCCTTTACCACCACGTTATCCTCGGAGCTTTCAGGCACATGGGAGATATACTGCAAGTTTATCTCAACAGGAACATACTGCGACTCATACAACCACGGGACATTCCGCTCGGCTTACCAGGAGTGAGGCAACTACTCAGCAACAGAGGGTGATATAGCCTGAATCTCACGGCGTTTTATATTTGCGTTATCTTGAACATTCTGCTACAATAATAGAACAATATTATTAGTTATAGCTTTGCTCACCAACTGCTACATTGTTACTTTCCTAACTACAACCGGCCTCAGCCGGTAATCATTTCGCACGTTCAAAATTCAAATATATATAATTTTCATTCTGTTTTAGGAGAGTTCCCATGTTCTTTAAAATGCCATTTATACTGCTGGCAATCATCATAGCCATTATGCTGCTTGACCCGTTCATGCCGATTGAATTTAAATCAGCTTGCCTTGCTATCAGCTTAACTATAAAATCTATTATCGTATTTACACTGCCGCTTATTATTTTTGGGCTGCTATTTAAAATGGCGGTGACTTTATCAAAACAGGCAACCCAAGTTATCTTATTGATTTTTCTTGCAGTATGCTGCTCAAATTTCATTTCCACTTTTCTCAGTCACTATGTTGGCATATGGATATATAATTTCGATCTATCCCTGGCACAACCCCGAGAGGGCTTCGGTCTTGAACCATTATGGCAGTGGGAATTACCCAAGCTTATCGCCAACGATAAAGCCATGTTCGCAGGGATTATTTTAGGAATCATTGCCGCTCGGCTTAAGGGCAAACTGGCTCAAAACATCGCAGACTGGTTGGAGTCGTTTATCACCAAAATCCTGGCTTCATTCACTTATCTTATACCGCTGTTTATTGCTGGCTTTGTGGTGAAGATGCAATTCGACGGCATAGTCTTGCAGATACTTAAGGAATATACTTCTATATTTGCGATTATTGCACTCGCCCAGTTTAGCTATATCGGCCTGGCGTATTTTATTTTTCCTGGAAGCCAAGGATTTATAAAGAGTTTAAAAAATATGCTCCCTGCAGCTATTTGTGGGTTTAGCACTATGTCCAGCGCAGCGAGCATGCCACTCACCATT
>JABDBN010000059.1 GCA_013288625.1 Alphaproteobacteria bacterium
GCGGAACTTAGAAAAGGAATGGGGAGTTATGTTACTGCAATGGCTGACTATGATAAAGGAATAAGTATAGATGGCGGAAATTTTACAGCATGGTTTAATCGCGGTAAACTTAAGGAAGAACTTGGAAACCTGAATGGAGCATTAGCCGACTATGATGTAGCAATAAGCATAAATCCTAGCTTTACTAATGCACTTGCTACCCGTGGGATGCTGAGATCCATGATGGGAGATTATGAGGGGGCTTTTGGAGATTTGTCGAAAACCGTAGAATTAAATCCAAGACTTGCTCAAGCCCATAATGGCTGTGGGGTAGTTAAATATAAACAGAGAGATTATGCCGGTGCGAAAATACATTTTGATAATGCGCTTAAGCTAAATCCTGATTTGGCAGAGGTTTATTATAACCGTGCTTTGACTCTGAAAGAGCAGGGTAATCATTTTTTAGCAATAATTGATTTAAACAGTGCGATCAGGCATGATCCTAAGCACTCAAATGCATTTTTTACTCTGGGCTTGATTAAATTTGAGGCTGGTGCGTTCGTTGGTGCTATGGCTGATTTTGATGAAGCAATTAAGTTTAACCCCCAGTTCCATCGTGCATATTTTGAACGTGCATTGGCTAAGATTGCCTATGCTGATGGTTTGTCTAAAACCAAAAAGACAAGCAGTGACGGGGCCAGTTCTTCGTATAGGTCTTATGAAGACCCTAATATGTTAGCTCTTATTACATCAGCGCTGAGTGATTTAAACGATGCAATTAGGTTGAACCCTAAGTATTCCGAAGCCTATTATAAGCGGGGCATTCTTAGTAAAGAGCTATTTCAACAATATACTTATGCATTTGCTGATTTGAAAAGAGCTAAGGAATTAGGCTATAGTAGCCCTACCTTGGATGAAGAAATGCAATCATGTAGCATCAGCTTGAGTAAATGTGATCGGCTTAGCGACGCTTTTAGGTATCCATGTATGTCTGCCAGAACTTCAAGACATTCTGCTTCTATGTTAGCAACGTGCAGCGTGCCGCATTCAACATCAAGCCCTTCGCCCGAGCACCACTCATCAATACCTTATCCCATAAGGTCTTATGAGACGGATGTAAAGCATGAAAGAGATTCGAGTGGAAGTGAGGAAATGGAACTCTCGAGAACAGCATAACGTTTTTATGGGTGGTTGTTTCTCCTTGACAGCAGTTTTTTATGTAATTATAAGATTTGCGTTAGCATATTACTACAACTGTAGCTTTTATAAAAAATAAAAGTGAAAAATCAGGGGGTAAAATCATGGCGGAAACTAAAGTTTTTGGCGTCTCTGCAGATGCATTGAAACAGTATGTTGAGAAGATAGAACATCTGGAGCTGGAAAAAGCTGAAATTGCAGGGTTTATCAAAGAAGCTTATATGGAAGCGAAGGCGACCGGTTTTGATCCCAAGATAATTCGCCAGGTCATTAGAGATCGCAAGCTCGACCCAAAAGAGGTCGATGAGCTGGAAACCCTACTCATTATGTATAAACGGGCTTTGGGTATGCTCCCTGAGCTTGATAAAGCCGCTTAGCATTGTAAATCTTAACAACTTTTTAAGTTATTCTTATGCGCGATGATGAAAGAAAGGACGATTGTGGAAGAAAGCCTGGTACGCCGGATGTGCCTAATAAAGTGGCCGCAGCTAATACATATTACAACCGGGCTGTAGCACATGAAAAAGAGGGGGAATTTGATGCTGCAATTTTCTGCTACAAAAAAGCCATCGGGCTTAATCCGAGATTTTTTGAAGCATACAACGACATGGGGGTGGTTAAATATCTTAAAGGGAATCATATTGGCGCCGCGATAGCTTTTCATAAAGCTATTGAGTTGAACCCCCAGTTTGCCGAAGCTTTAAATAACCGTGGTAAAGTTAGAAGCCTTATGAATAATGATGCTGATGCGTTATCTGATTTTGTTGATGCGCTAAAGTTGCGCCCTGATTATCCTGAGGCACTTATTAATCATGCCATTATTTTAGAGAAACTAGAATGTTATAATACCGCTTTTCGTGAATATGACAAAGCAATCATTATAGATCCTGCATATCCGGAAGCTTACCTTCATCGTGGTAAACTTAACAGCAGGCTAGGGGACCTACCAGGGGCTCTGCAAGACTACGATAAGGCAATTAAATTAGATCCCGAATATTCTGAAGCATTTTTTTACCGTGGTAAACTTCATGAAAAGCTGGGAAACCCAGTTAGGGCACTGGAAGACTACAATGAAGCAATACTGTTTAACGTTGAATTTGCAGAAGCGTATAGTTATCGAGGACTGTTAAAATGGAAACAAGGAAACCGATCTGATGCACGTGATGATTTGGATTTATCACTCTTTTTTAATCCTAAATGTGCACATGCGATCAATAGTCTGGGTTGGATTAAATATCTGGAAGAAGATTATAATGGTGCAAAAGAAGAATTTGATAAAGCAATAAAACTGTATCCCGAATTTACTGAAGCCTTCAATAATCGTGGGTTGCTTAATATTAAATTACAACGGTATGAACTTGCTTTAAGTGATTTTACTAGTGCAAAATTGTTGAATCAGGAATCTCCTAAATACGCATATAATTGTGGAATAGCTTTGAAACATATGGGCGAATGGGCTTTTGCGTTAGAGAACTTTGATGTAGCAATCGCATTAGATCGTCAAAATTTTGAAGCATATTATAACCGGGCTTTGGTTAAAAATGAAATAGGTGAAACTGTTGAGGCTATAGCTGATTTAGATGAGGCAATAAAACTCAACCCTCAGTTTGCTCAGGCGTATTACGAGCGTGGCATGCTTCTTATGGATAATCATAAATTCACAGATGCCCTGAGCGACTTACAAAAAACGCAAGAGTTAGGACATGGAAGCCCGACTCTAGCGGCATCGATAGAATCATGTCGTAGACAGACATTGGAGCCTCAAAATGCTGAAGCATATTTCGACAGGAGTTTGGCTAGAAATCGCCTAGGTGAAACTGCTGGTGCTATCTCTGATTTAAATGAGACAATCAATCTGAACCCGCAGTTTGCTCAGGCATACTACCATAGAGCGTTGTTTAAAAGCAAAAATATTGATGTTTTATCTGAACCATTATTAGCTGAGGTGATGGCCGACTTAGATACAGCTATCAGGCTTTATCCAGAGTATTCAGATGCATATTATAAGCGTGGCATGCTTCTTATTGATAATCATAAATTCACAGATGCCCTGAGCGACTTACAAAAAACGCAAGAGTTAGGACATGGAAGCCCGACTCTAGCGGCGTCGATAGAATCATGTCGTAAACAGATAATACAACAGGCTCCCCAGATAACGATTACTCATAGTGGCGGGCGGCATCGATCTTCAGTTTTTACTTTTGTGAGACCCGGAGCGGTTCCTCCAGCCTTAGT
>JABDBN010000060.1 GCA_013288625.1 Alphaproteobacteria bacterium
CCTTTTTTAAACTTAAGTAAGTGTATTTCTTGCCATTTACTTCAAACGTAGCTTTAGCGCCAAAACTATCTGTGTTACCAAATTTCATAATTATACCTTAATATTGATATACGATTGATGATAGAACCAAGCATGTGTTGTTACAACTAATATTATATCCATTTCTTTTGTATCACGTTGTGACAGAAAATATGTCACGTTGTGACATATTTACATTCCAGCTCCCCTGGCATTTTTGAAGATGCCAAGTCTATCTCGATACTGCTCGATTTCCAATAGGTTGATATCAGCAAAAATCACCTGGTTTTTATCCTCATCGCCTTCAGCAAGAATGATGCCATCTGGAGAGATAATAAGCGAATGTCCATAGGTGTGGCGGGTATTATCATGGATGCCGCACAATGCCGGTGCAAAAACAAAGCAACCCGTCTCAATGGCGCGTGCCCGCAAAAGAACATGCCAGTGCTTTTGCCCGGTTGTATAGGTGAATGCTGCTGGAACCGTGATGAAATCCGCGCCTATCAACGCGAGCTTGCGATAGAGGTAACTAAACCTCAGATCATAGCAGATGCTTAATCCGCAGCCGCCAAATCGAGTCTGAATAACTTTGAATTTATGACCTTTTGCTATTCTGTTTGACTCCATATATATTTCACGTTTGGAGAGATAAACATCAAAGAGGTGCATTTTATCATAGTAGCCCAGGATTTTTCCAGTTTGATCAATGTAAACTGAACGGTTTCTAAGCTTCGATTTGGGGCTGTTTCTTATCGCAATTGAGCCGATAAGAATATCCATTGTCAATTCTTTGGCTAGCTTTTGACAGAGAAGAACACCTGGGTGCTTTGCCATAGTGTACTGTTGTTGATCCAGCTCGCGCCCATTTTTGGGCATCAAAAAGCAATTTTCGGGTAACACTGATAGTTCGGCCTTACCGGTTTTTGCCTGCATTAACAGGGTAGAAATCAACTTTAAATTAGCCTCCATATTAGAGGAATTGTTAAACTGCAAGCAGGCTACTTTAAATTCCATAACTACCTGGATTTTTTTGAGATCAATCCTCGTGGTTGTATTGCGCCGAGAATAGAAGGAGGTGGCTGGAATTGGCTACTACCAAGCAAACTAACGTGTTGAATTGTCAGTTGACCATGCTGGCCTTGGATAGCACCAAAAAACTTTGAAAGAAAAAGTAACGCGGCAGGTTGTATCTTTTGTTCTACATTTTCCAACCCGCTATAACCAAAAACATTACCGGTCATTAAGCCTGGAAATGCCTCATTGAGTGAGCCGCTTGAACCCGAAGAACTCCCCGTATCACTACCACGCAGAGTGTTCATCATAAAATTTCGCTGCGCAATATCATCTGACATAGATTTCCCTAAAATATGCTATATATATTATGGTAACACGTTAACCGGACTGCTCACAAGGTGGAAATTGTATTAAGCACAATTAAAAATGGAATCGCAATCATTAGGCAGACTTGCAAATCCCTGCCTATGACGCCTGGAGTTTATAAAATGCTGGGCAAGGATCTAAAGCCCCTTTACATAGGCAAGGCTAAGGTTCTGCCCAAGCGGGTGATTTCCTATGCCAGTATCGAGAAACTCCCTAATCGCCTCAAGCAAATGGTAAGCCAGCTTGCGACTATTGAGTATATCACCACGGAAACCGAGGCTGAGGCTCTGCTGCTAGAGGCAAGCTTGATCCAAAGCATCAAGCCGCCGTTTAATATTCTTCTCAAGGATGACCGGTCATTTCCCTACATAGTAATTGAAGGCAATCATCCTTACCCCCGCATTGCCAAGTATCGCGGCAAGAAAAAGCCAGGCGTTACCTACTATGGCCCCTTTGCATCTGCAGGAAATGTTAATCAGGCAATTATTGAGTTGCAGAAACTATTTCTTATCCGTCCCTGTACCAATGCTTATTTTGCAGCCCGGCAACGCCCATGCCTGCAACATCAGATCAAGCGCTGTAGCGCTCCCTGTGTGCAAAAGATATCGGTTCCCGATTATGCTGAACATATGAAACAAGCCCAGGATTTCCTTTCAGGTAAAAGCACCAATGTGCAGGAGAGACTGCAGAAGGAAATGCATGAAGCCAGCAATTTGATGGAATATGAAAAAGCTGCTATCATTCGGGATAGAATCAGGATGTTCACCCAGATTCAGGCGCGCAATATGTTTACAGCCCATAATATTGAGGAAGGAGATATTATTGCTGTACATAAGGATAATATGGGTACAGCTTGCATCCAGGTGTTTTTTATCAGGGGCAATAAAAACTATGGCAATAAACCCTATTTTCTTAAGGAAACCGCTGAGCTCACTGACTCAGATATCTTGCAGAGTTTTATCGGGCAGTTTTATCAAAACCACATCCCACCACAACAGATTATTTGCAGTTGTGCTATCGAGTCTCGCCCGGTTTTTGAAGAGGCGCTAAGTAAGCTAAGCGATCATAAAGTTAAAATCAGCCATGTGAAATCAGGAGTTGTCAGGGATTTTCTTGAATTTGCTCTTGAGAATGCTCGGGTGGCTCTGGAGAAACACAAGCATGAGAACCTTAAGAATATTAGTGCCATGCGGGAAGTCATGGCATTGTTTGGCTTGAAGCGTATACCAAAGCGCATTGAAGTCTATGATAACAGTCATATTCAAGGGGACTCTCCTGTGGGCTGCTATATTGTTGCTGGAACTGAAGGATTCAATAAATCAGAGTACAGGGTATTTAATATCAAGGGAGTGGAAAAAGGCGATGATTATGGTATGTTAAAAGAAGTCCTGACCCGCCGTTTCTCCAAGCTTGCAGAGGATAATTACCCGGATCTGATAATGATTGATGGTGGAAAGGGGCATCTTTCGACAGCTCGGGATGTTATGGAGTCTTTTGGCATCAGCGATATCACCCTGGTATGTATATCTAAAGGAGTCGATCGCAATGCTGGGAGAGAGTATTTCCATTTAGCAGGGCAGGAGGCTTTCCAGTTGCCAAAACATGACCGTA
>JABDBN010000061.1 GCA_013288625.1 Alphaproteobacteria bacterium
TATTGAGACCTAAGCCAAGTGCACCTAACTCGTCAAGTGTTTGTTTTCTTACTTGAGGCGCGAGGTTTTTCAAGGGTGGCGAGTCTTGACTCAAGATCGCTAACACGCTTTCCAAGCTCATGAAGCTGAGAATTGACATCATCATGTATTGGACTGCCGGCACCTGGCTGGTTTGCAGTTGCTGCGTGCTGGATATTTTCCTGGAAACGGGCATAATTCTCGGTCATTAATTCGATTAATCGTGGATCCTTGAGGTAATCCTGGAACTGGTCTTGCCAGGCTTTTATTACTTCTGAGGCCAAATTTTGTTTGTCTGACATATATTAAATGCTATTATAATTATACATAACTATGAGGCTAATACATTGACAAAAAATAAAGTAATTGTCATTAAAAAATATCCGAATCGAAGACTTTATAATACTGAAACAAGCAAATATATCACACTGGATGACCTATCTGCACTGGTTAAACAGAATATTGAATTTAAAGTTATAGATATTAAAACCAATGATGATCTAACTCGCATCACCCTTGCTCAAATTATTCTTGATCATGAAGTTAAAGGTTATGAAATGCTGCCGATAGATGTGCTCAAGCATATCATTCGGTTATATGATCACCCGCTTAACCAAACTTTTAGCACCTACTTAATGAATTCCGTCACACAATTTAATCAGCATATGGATCAATTCAAAGGTATGTTTGGTAATATGGCGATTCCGTTTGCGTCACCGGATTGGCAGAAGAACATGGACGAGTTCAATGCCCAGAATAAGAAGTTTTTTGAAGATATGATCAAGGGCTTCGGCAATAAGCAATAATTGAAGACTTCACATAGCATGTTCGTGGGTCTCTTTCTCGCTTGAACTTCTAGAACTAGACTTAGGAAATAATGGGTTTACATAGTATTCTTCTATTGATCTTCTATAGTACTCTTTAGCTACATCATGAACAATCAGTGCCGCTGTATATTCATACGGGGCAATCGGCCCGCTTTGTGTGAAATAGGTTAGAATCTCCTTTGACATTACATGTGCGAGCGCTTTGTTTGAAGAATATAAAACAAAACAGGCGGTAGAAGCGTACTTATCAGTCTTTATGCTCCATGAAAGCCCATTGCTTATAAATGCTTCAGTCACATATGAAAATACTCTCAATTGACTTGGGAAACAGGCTTTCACCAATTGGGCAAACACTTTAGATGCTGTGGTAGCTATTAAACACTCATGGGTTTTCTCATTTTTAGATGTTGTTGTTTGACTTGGTATAGGCTTATATCTCTTTTCAAAAAACTCACATCCTGCTTCGTATAACTGATGGTGAAGATGAGATTGCCCCAGACAAATTGCTATTGCTATACTGAATGCAGCTTCTTCACTAAAAGCAAAACTATTTACAAAGCAATCCCTATAAACAATTTTGGAAGTTTCACATGAGCAAACATTAAGGAAATTCATGCAGTGTCTGCTGATGCTCCGTACTTCCTTGCTTATACTACCGCGTGCATAAAGATTTTCCGTAACTATTCTAACCAAGAGATTAAACAGGTGACAGGCTAAAAAGACTGGAATTGTGTTTGGCAATCTATAAAAAGAAAAAGTAATAATTAAACTTGCGACAAAAGGATCTAGCTTTTTTATAAAAGGTAGGTTAATACACATTACATTATATCTTTGATTTTAATAAGCTTTATATCATTACATGAAAATTGCAAGAGAAATATAGCTTCAACACCTAATCTAGCTTCTCACTTAAAACTCTTTCTACCACCTTAGGTGCTGCAGCAATTACTTTCAGTAAAATTCTTGCAGAGAGTTCAGGCTTTCTTCGTCCCTGCTCCCATTCTTTCAAGGCTGACAGTTTAAATCCATAATGATCAGCAAATTGCTTTTGAGTAAAACCAAAGTTTTTCCGTATAGAAGCCACATCTATATCTGTTGGTATGTGAAGAGTACGTGTCTTTAATAAAACTTCGCCTCTGCGATGAGCAGCCATCTCCTGCACTGCACTAACCAAATCAGATTTTTTTTTGGTTCTAACTAAGGCTTTAGTGCTTTTTTTTATAGTTTTAATTTTCTTCATGTTACCCTCCCTTAAGCTCTTTTATGATATCTCTTAATATCTTTTTATCTTTGTCATTAATGTTATCTTGTTCGTTTTTTGCGTATATATCTAGTAAGTATAAGTCGTTACTAATTATCCAATAATAGTATAATATTTGAGCTCCACCACTTTTACCTAAGCCACCTCTAGCAGCTCTCGCTTTACGAACACCTCCTGTACCTGCAATTACAGGCCTTTTATAGGATTTAACGCAATTTCGTTCTCAGCTTTTAACGCCTCATTATCGCTCAACAGTTTACGAATCTTACGTTCATAAATTTTAGTACGTATAATTTGCATACAATCATAATACGGCAGTGCCGTATTAAAGTCAACAGTTTATTATAAAAAAATATTGCAAGAACTCAGTACAGATCTTAGTAAGTATTGATTAGATATTATACTCGGTCTATAATCTTAAATGATATACCGAGGTTGCAAATGAGTATCCAGAATATAATCCGTAAAATCCCCAATTATGCTAATGACATAAAGGCTAATTTTTATGAGCTTTTTAGTCAGGAGATTGAAGGCTTATCTAAGAGTCAGCTATTAGGAATCGCGCTCTCTGTCTCATATGCCCTTAAGCATGAACAGCTTTTAAATGCCATACGTAACGAAGCAAAAGTAGTTTTGGATGATAGTCATTTTGATGCAGCAAAATCTGCAGTTGCTATCATGGGCTTGAACAATA
>JABDBN010000062.1 GCA_013288625.1 Alphaproteobacteria bacterium
TCATAAAAAAGAGAATTCCATGCAATGGCACAAAAGTTGTAATGATTTTGCAGGAGAGATTTGAGAAAGCTCATGAAAAATCTGATCATACTTTTATTGCCACCTCTCTAGGAACTACAGTATTCATACCACCTATTTTAGAAATTCTTCGATTCGACAATGTTAAAATCGATCCAGATATGGCAACCAAAATAACCGACACCCTTCGTAGCTTTGTAACTGATACAAAAAAGCTCGAACCCAAACATATAGACTCTGAAGAGTTTGGAATGCTAACGGATAGTATTCTCAAATGGCAAGCTATCAACACTACTATGGAGCTTATAGCTAGAGGCGGTATTGAAGATGTCATCGATACTTACACAAAGTTGCGTTATCAAAACGCTCCTGCCCCAAAACAGCCAGGCGAATCAACCGAATTACCATCTAGTCAAAAATTAGTAGAACTTAGTAGACAAATTCAGATTTTAGAGCAGCAAAGACAAGCAGCTTTCAAGAGAGCATCTGAAGAGGTATCAAAGAATAATGAAGATCGTAGAAAACAGCTTCAGGCGCGTCGAGTAGCTATAGGAGAAAAAATGTCTAGACTTAGCGACGAGATGGAAGAACTTATAATGAAAGGTGAAGCAGCCGACGCCCTAAGCAGTCAGCTCTCCCAGCAGTTAGACCAGATTAGATCCTCGAAATCAAAAGAAACAATAAAGGCAGAGCAAAACAGCATAAAAGATGCTATCCTGGCAGAACTAACCACGCAACTGCATGCATTACAGCATGCTAAAACTACATTAAAATTCACCACAGTTGAACCAACAACATTATTGGATAAAGGAAAAGCTGTACTTCAAAAGTCTACAGGAACTAGCGAACTTAGCCAATTAGCCAGCAAGATAGCGCTTAGACAAAAACAAATTGATGATATCAATGCAAATATAGATAGTTTCAAAATAAAGAGAGAAAATTATGATGGTGGGGTTCTAGAAGGACTTTGGAAAAAACTAGAATCACACCGCAAGGACATTCAGTCTTTAGAAGAAAGGACTCAGCAAGCAACAATATTAGAAAAGAGACTAGAAGCATTAGATGCCGAAATGGACCAATATAAAGCTGACATTGATGAACGAAGAGAGAAAATTGGTAAAGAAGAACGGGGCCAAGGCGATGAAATTACTGCAAAAAAGAGAGGTCTTTCTCTAGAACTCCAAACAGTTTCTGTGGATGAATTATCCCTAGAAGCGCAATCAAGTATTGAGCTAAAGAGAAGACCTCTTTACAGTTTAGAAGATGAAGGAAAACCACACGATAAACGACAAAAACCATTAGGTGTGCAAATTGCCGAGCTAGAACAACAAGTTAGTCGAATCTACGCTGAAGGGATGGCTTCAGCAAGAGCTAAAGAGGTTACTGATAATCAAAAGAAAATTTTGATTTCTCTAGGGGGCAGGCTACCAATCGATTACATGATTGAGCTTGTAAGAATACAAGACGGGCTGGAAACTGCACCAACCGATAAAGACGGCAATCCACTCAAAGGCTTTGGGCCAGAACAAGTTAATCAACCAGCACTGATTGATGCTGTTGACCCAAGAGTTTATGCCGTTATTAAAGGCTATATAACGTTTGAAGCATTCTTAGCTTCAATTAACTTTCCAAATAACCCTAAAAAAGTAGATTTCCAAGCCCTGAAGGACAGACTATCCGAACCCAAAATACCTACAGATAAGCTAGAGACCTATGGATTTGAAGCATTCAGATCCGAAGTGCAGAAGGAAATGCACAGCATTAACTTAGCAGAAATTTCACAGGAAATGATTGACGTAAAAGCTGAATTTACTAGCGCTATGAAACAATTGTCTGGCGCTAGAAAAGAGCTGGAAACAATGGAAGCAGCATTGAAGAAGTTAGGGAATACCAAGGGGGGAGCGAGTCAAGACTTTGTTAGGCTTCAAGAGCACTGCAATAAAAAATTCAAAGAAATAGAACAACTTAAAGTTACCGTTAAAGGCCTTGAAGAGCAATCTAAACAACTACTAGCAGAGAAGACTCACTTTAAAAAACTAGAAGCTCTTGAAAAGGGTATTAATGAAGTACTACAATCTGCGAAAGCCCCTGCAACTGAACTAACTCCTGAAGCTGAGAGAGCTGAGAAGAAAGGAGTTGCTGCTAGAGTTAAATCAGGAGCTAAAGCTTTTGGACGGGACGCACATGATGTAGTCGTCGGCGGCGGCGGCGATATACTTAAAGACATCGGAAAATTTGCAAAAAGAGTACTTGGCAGAGGTGATGACCAAGACAGAGGCGGATCAGGCGGGGGCGGACGAAGCCCATCATAACCCGATAAAGATAATTGCATAATAGAAAAACCTGTAGTATTATCATCTCAAATTCGCATGCAGGCATAAAGTTTTGGTGTCCATTAATTATCGTGGATAACAAGCCTGCAGAGGGTATCTTTAAGTGAAAGCTAAAAGGTATATAACCAAAATAATGAGGACTAAATTGACTTACGCTGCTGAATTCACTATGCGCGATCTGCTTGAAGCAGGTGTGCACTATGGCCACAGAAAGAACTTCTGGAATCCAAAAATGGCTCCCTA
>JABDBN010000063.1 GCA_013288625.1 Alphaproteobacteria bacterium
AGAAAGAGTATCTTGATGTGTTTTTTAATTCACAAAAGAGTTTGATTTTGCTTGTTTTTGACGGTGATAAAGTAGTAGGATGCTCGAGCGTAGTTCCTTTAGATGAAGAATCGGATACAATACAAAAACCTTTCCTGGATCGCAATATAGACCCAAAAGATTATCTCTATATTGGTGAGGCCATGATTAAAAAACCATATAGAAACCTAGGAATACTTGGAAAATTTTTTGTACCAGCATACAATAATCATGCCAAAATCCACGGGTTCAAACACCTGGTTTTCATAACCGTGAACCGGGCACATTCTCACCCTCAAAGACCATCGGACTACCGAAACTTAGAACCAATTTGGCAACACTTTGGATATAAGTTAATGCCCGGCATGTTTGTAAAAGCTAGCTGGCTTCAATCTGATACACTTAAGGAGGAAGAGAATGAATTAGGTGTTTGGATAAAGGGTGACCTTAACCCCCACTCAAGCCATAAAAATTCAGCTAGCAAAGGGATTTTACCTATGGTATCATCTAACTAAATTTATTTATTTAAGGTAAAATATGTATACTTGGTTTACTAGATCTGTTGCTGCACTTTCAGTAACAGTTATGCTCACTGGCTGTCTGACAAATGAGGCTGGTGAAATTAACAAGCAAGCGCTTGTAGGTGTGGGTGGCGCTGTAGCTGGTGGCGCTATCGGCTCTAATATCGGCAAAGGCAGCGGTCGTACTGCGGCTATTATCGGTGGTGCAATCCTTGGAGGCCTACTGGGCAGCGAAATGGGTAAGTCACTGGACAAAGCAGACCTTGCACATATGAACCGCGCGCAACAAAGAGCTTTTGAAAGCGCAAGAACTGGGCATTCTTCTACTTGGAGAAATCCTGATAGTGGCGCGTCCGGTACTATCGTTCCAACCAGGACCTATGAAAGCCAAGGAAACTACTGCCGCGAATTCACACAAACTATCAGTGTAGGTGGCAAAACCCAAAAAGGTTACGGCAATGCTTGCCGTCAACCAGATGGTTCTTGGCAAATTGTTAACTAATTATTTATAACTATGCACATGAAAGTAGAAAGCGCGGGACAAGAATTCCCTAAAGGTAATTTGATGCAAGGCAAAACCGGTATAATTATGGGTGTTGCTAATGAGAAATCAATTGCATGGGGAATTGCTCAGGCGCTTTCTGCTCAAGGTGCGCAACTAGCTTTTACATATCAGAGCGAAGTTCTGCAAAAACGAGTTGAACCTTTAGCCCAAACACTGGAAGGGTCTGCTTGTTTTGAGTGCGATGTCACAAACGATTCCGCACTCGATCTCTGCTTTACGAAAATAGGTGAACGCTTTGGCCAGATAGATTTTGTCGTACACTCAATCGGATTTTCTGATAAGAATGAGCTGAGGGGAAGATATCTGGAGACTTCGCGGGCAAACTTCCTCAATACAATGGATATATCATGCTACTCATTAACTGCAGTAGCTAAGCGTGCAGAAAAGCTGATGCCTAATGGTGGCAGCATTCTCACCCTTTCCTATTATGGCGCTGAAAAGGCTTTCCCTAACTATAACGTAATGGGGGTTGCCAAAGCGGCTTTAGAAGCAAGCGTAAAGTATTTGGCGAATGACTTGGGTCAAAACAACATTAGAGTTAACGCGATTTCCGCAGGTACAATCCGGACGCTAGCTGCATCTGGGATCGGTGATTTCAAAGGTATGCAACGATTAAGCGAACTTGTTTCGCCTCTTCGTAGGAATACTACTTTAGAAGATGTAGGTGGGGCTGCAGTGTATTTACTAAGTGCCCTAGGTGCTGGCACAACTGGAGAGGTTCTCCATGTAGATTGTGGTTATAATATTCTTGGTATGGCAGCAGTTTCGCAATCATCCCAAAATGAGGCTTAATTTTTATAAAATTATAAATGGCACTTATCGTTCAAAAGTTTGGGGGCACATCTGTTGGCAGTATCGAAAGAATCCGTGATGTTGCCAAAATCGTAAAAACCGAATTGGATAACGATAACAAGGTAATTGTGGTCGCTTCTGCTATGTCCGGAGTAACAGATCACTTAATCAACCTTTCTCTGCAGGTAAGCAACCTGGAAACTGATGATCAGAGAATGGAATATGATGCCATCCTCGCTACCGGCGAAAAAGTCAGCAGCGGCATCCTCTCGCTCACTCTGCAATCTATGGGAATTAAAGCCCGCTCATGGCAAGGCTGGCAAATCCCCATTTTAACCGATGAATTTTTTACTAAAGGACGCATAAAAACCATTGATGCCACCACTTTGCTCACTTCGATAGCAAATGACGAAGTCCCGGTAATCACCGGTTTCCAGGGAGTATTTAACGATCGGGTAGTAACCTTAGGTCGCGGTGGCTCAGATACTTCAGCTGCTGCTATAGCAGTTGCCTCACATGCGGATAGATGCGACATTTACACCGACGTAGATGGTGTCTATACAGCGGACCCGAGAATTGTTCCCAACGCTCATATCCATTCTTATATTACTTTTGAAGAAATGCTGGAAATGGCAGCTGCGGGTTCCAAAGTTCTGCATATGA